>CAJOMZ010000049.1 GCA_905236645.1 uncultured Bacteroidales bacterium | reverse complement strand
GTTGTTGTCCAGTTGTTGTCCAGTCATTGACTGGACAACAACTGGACAACAACTGGACAACGACTGGACAACGAACGAAGATGGTATATTGAAACAGGTGATTTACAACATATTAATTATTTTGTTACATTACACCCTTCGGCAATCCATATTTTTTGCGTACTTTTGCAGTTCGTTACAAAAACACAAGAATCAATGCAAAATATTCGTAATGTGGCAATTATAGCACACGTCGACCACGGCAAGACCACCCTTGTCGACCGAATGCTGCACCAAGCCAAACTTTTCCGCGACAACCAGGAGACCGGCGACCTCATCCTCGACAACAATGACCTTGAGCGCGAACGCGGCATCACCATCCTTTCCAAAAACGTCAGCGTCCGCTATAAAGACCATAAAATCAATATTATCGATACGCCGGGGCACAGCGACTTCGGCGGCGAGGTGGAGCGCGTGCTCAATATGGCCGACGGGGTGCTGCTTGTTGTCGACGCCTTCGAGGGGCCGATGCCACAGACCCGCTTTGTTTTGCAGAAAGCTATCGAACTGGGACTGAAACCGATAGTGGTCATCAACAAGGTCGACAAGCCCAATTGCGACCCCGAGGCCACACAGGAGGCCGTGTTCGACCTGATGTTCAACCTGGGCGCCAACAACGACCAGTTGGACTTCCCCACGGCCTACGGCAGCGCCAAGCAGGGCTGGATGGGCCCCGACTGGCAGACGCCGACCGACGACATCAGTTACCTGATGGACCTCATCATCAAGCACATACCCGCTCCTCGAGTGCCCGAGGGCAACACTCAGATGATGCTCTCGAGCCTCGACTATAGCAGTTACCTTGGCCGCATCGCCGTGGGCCGCCTGCACCGCGGCACGCTGCAGGCAGGGCAGCCTGTATGCCTCGCCAAGCGCGACGGCACGCATATCAACAGCCGTATCAAGGAGTTATACACCTTTGAGGGCCTTGGCAAGGAGCGCACAAAGAACACCGTGGAGGCGGGCGAAATATGCGCACTTCTGCTTGAGCTGGACAAGAATGTGATGTTCGAGATCGGCGACACCATCTGCGATGCCGAGAATCCCGAGCCGCTGCCGCCCATCAAGGTCGACGAGCCCACAATGTCTATGCTCTTCACAATCAACAACTCACCTTTCTTCGGCAAGGAAGGCAAATATGTCACCAGCCGCCACATCCGCGACCGCCTCTACCACGAGTTGGAGAAAAACCTGGCAATGCGCATCGAGGAGACCGGCTCGCCCGACTCACTGCTCGTTTTCGGACGCGGCATCCTGCACCTCTCTATCCTCATTGAGACGATGCGTCGCGAGGGCTATGAGCTGCAAGTAGGTCAGCCTAAGGTGATTATCAAGGAGATCGACGGCCAGAAGTGCGAGCCCGTCGAGCAGCTGACGGTGCTGGTGCCCGAGGAGTTTTCGAGCAAGGTTATCGACGTTGTCACTCGCCGCAAAGGTGAGGTGGGCACCATCGACACCAAAGGCGACCGCGTGCAGCTCGACTTCACCATTCCGAGCCGCGGCATCATAGGCCTGCGCAACACGCTGCTTACCGCCACAAACGGCGAGGCGGTGATTGCCAGCCGCTTCCTCGAATTCCAGCCGTGGAAGGGCGACATCGACGACCACAAGTACGGCGCCCTCATAGCCAAGGAGACGGGCGAGGCTACAGCCTACAGCATCAGCAAGTTGCAAGACCGCGGGCCCTTCTTCATCGAAGCTGGCGACCAAGTCTATGCAGGTGAGGTTATCGGCGAGAGCCTCAGGCCAGGCAACGACATAGTTATCAACGTTGTAACGGCTAAGAACCTGACCAATATGCGCAGCAAGAGCGCAGACGACAAGTCAACCTGCACGCCTGCCGTCAAGTTCAGCCTCGAGGAGGCAATGGAATACATCCGCGAAGACGAATATCTGGAAATCACACCGTCGCACCTGCGCATCCGCAAGATTATCCTCGACGAGACAGAGCGCAAGCGTGCCCGCATCGCCGCAGGGTTTAAGGATGAGTAAAGGCTAAAGTTTATTGTAAATAGGTTAACGAAAGTCGTTGTTTTGACATCCCTGTCCGTGCGGAGCACACAGCCAATAAGCGAAATCGCATAACGATTTTTCAAACGGACAAAAGCGAGGAACCATCCTCGCTTTTTAATTAACCCCAATCGGTCATTGGGCTTTATGTCAGCTTTGTATTACATCGACAAAGACTTGTGGCAAGTAGACGTTTTCCAGTGCGGCAGCTTCTTTGAACAGAGGCGCCACCTCGTCAGGCGTGTAGCCTGCAATGCCACAGCCGACGGCGGTGACCAGGAACGTCAGCTCCTTGTGCTGGCGCGCGCAGTCGGTGAAATTCTGCACAGCACGCTGCAGTGAGGCCTCGCCTTCCATTGTGGGCAGCGCGTAGGTGCGACCGGTAAGGCCTTCGCCGACGCCCCATTCGGCACCGAAATTCTTGTGGGCATACCAGGCGGCGCCGCCACCGTGGAAACCCTGTATGTTACTGCCGAAAACGAACACTTCACCATCGGCAAGATTAGCAATGCGGTCAGATGCAATTCTATGACCGCCAACAATTTGAGTATTTCCCATAGCAATAATTGTTTTTGCAAATATAAAAACATTTTTTCATCCGGCAAAATGCTCTACAATAATTCGAGGCCAAAGCCGTTATACCCGCAAAAGAATCTTTGATATGAAAGTACACTTCATAGCCATCGGCGGCAGTGCGATGCATAACCTTGCATTGGCGCTACACCAGAAAGGATATACCGTTACAGGCTCGGACGATGAGATCTTCGATCCGGCCCGCACGCGGCTCCATAACGCAGGGCTGCTGCCTGAGAAAGAAGGCTGGTACCCTGAGCGCATCACTTCCGACCTGGACGCCGTAGTCCTTGGTATGCACGCGCGTGCCGACAATTCCGAACTGCTTAAAGCCCAAGAGCTTGGACTGAAAATATACAGTTATCCCGAATACCTGTACGAGCAGTCGAAGGACAAACTCCGCATCGTCGTCGGCGGCAGCCACGGCAAGACGACCACCACGGCTATGATACTGCACGTACTGCGGCATTGCGGCATCGAGGCCGACTATATGGTTGGAGCACAGCTCAAAGGCTTTGACATAATGGTGCGCCTATCGCATAGCGCCAAGGTGATGGTGATTGAAGGCGACGAGTACCTCACCTCGCCCATCGACCGCCGGCCCAAGTTCCACCTCTACCACCCCGACGTGGCCATCCTCACCGGCATCGAGTGGGACCACATCAATGTCTTCCCCACATTCGACATCTACCGCGAGCAGTTCGCCAAATACATAGACCTCATCGAGCCACAAGGCACGCTGATATACTGTGACGAAGACCCTGAGGTGCACCGTGTGGCGACAGAGAACCGCCGTACCGACATACAGAAACTTCCGTATGCCTGCCCCGACTATGCGGTCGAGAATGGCATCACATATCTCCGCAGAGGCATACACGGTGGCACGCCCCTACGGGTGTTCGGGTACCACAACCTGTTGAACCTCACCGCTGCACGTCTGGCTTGCCGGCAGGTGGGAGTGAGCGACGAACAGTTTGACGAAGCCATCAGCTCATTCGACGGCGCCAGCAAGCGCCTCGAGCTTGTCAAAGCCAGCGACACTTGCGCCGTCTACAAGGACTTCGCCCACGCGCCTTCGAAGCTCCGCGCCACCATACACGCAATGCGCGAGCAGTATCCCGACCGGCGGTTGGCTGCCTGTATGGAGCTGCACACCTTCAGCTCGCTGACGCAGGAGTTCCTGCGGCAGTATGCCCACTCGATGGACGAGGCCGACGTGCGCTACGTATACTTCAGCCAGCACGCCCTACAGCTCAAGAAGCTGCCGCCCCTCGACCCCGAGGAGGTGCGCCGCGCCTTCGGCGGCGACGTGGAGGTATTCACCGACAGCAAACAAATGATTGAAAACATAATATCGCTATTCAGCGACAACCGAGACAAGAACCTCTTGATGATGTCGAGCGGGAACTTCGACGGCATCGACTTCAACCTCTTGGCCAACGAAATAATAACAGACTGAAATATGAAATCAAAATTCGAACCTGGCGACAAAGTCAAATTCCTTAACCAGACGGGTGGCGGCATCGTCACCAAAGTGACCGACGACTTTATTTTTGTGCAGGACGACACCGGCTTCGACATACCGATGCAGCCCGAAGAACTGATACGTATGGCCGACCAGCAGGGGGCCGCCAAGATGTTCAACGCCGCAATGGAAGAGCATCTGAAGGGCAAAGGCACTCCCCTTCCGTCAGGACTGCCGGGCACAGCGCCCAAAGTCACCGTCCCGATGACGCCAGAGGATGAAATCAAGCAGCTCAAGAACCAGGTCGCAAACCTTAAAGACCAGATTGCCAAACTGAAGAAACAACTCAGCAGCATACAGCAGCACAACACCCAAAGCCTCTCCGACAACATACTGCTGCAGCACGAGACCGCTCCGGGCGAAGCCGAGGTCGACCTGCACATCGATATGCTGACCGAGCGCCCCGCCGACCTCACGCCCCACGAGGCGTTCGAAATACAGATGCACTACTTCCGCCTCTGTATGAACCACGCTTTCGCCAACAAGATGAAGAAAGTGACCTTCATCCACGGCGTAGGCAAAGGCATACTCAAGGACGAGATCAACAAGGAACTGAAGCAGTACGACAACATCCACTTCTTCGACGCCCCGATGTCAAAATACGGTGTCGGCGCAACAGAGGTATATTTCAGATAGCGTTATGTCGAGACAAATAACCATAGGAGACCTCGCAATGGGCGGCGGAGCCCCGGTGCGCGTCCAGTCGATGACCAACACCGACACGATGGACACCCGCGCCACCGTGGAGCAGACGCTGCGCCTCGTCGAGGCAGGCTGCGAACTGGTGCGCATCACCGCCCCCGACGTCAAAGCCGCCCGGAATCTATACAACATCAAGAACGAGCTGGCCCGACACGGCTGCACGGTGCCCCTGGTGGCCGACATACACTTCAACCCGCTCGCTGCCGAAACAGCGGCGGAAATAGTAGAGAAAGTGCGCGTCAACCCAGGCAACTACACCGACCGCAACACCGGCCGCACACACTGGACCGACGAAGAATACAACGACGACATCAAGCGCATAGGCGACAAGATGTCGCGTCTGATAGAAATCTGCAAAAAGCACGGCACCGCAATGCGCATCGGCACCAACCACGGCAGCCTCAGCGAACGCATCGTGTGTCGCTACGGCAACACCCCCGAGGCAATGGCGCAGTCGGCCATCGAGTTTGCCGAAGTGTGCCGCCGGCAAGACTTCGACAAGCTCGTGTTCTCGATGAAAGCCAGCAACGTCAAGGTGATGGTGCAGAGCACGCGGCTCTTCGTGCAGAAGATGG
The DNA here is from genome assembly GCA_905236645.1 of uncultured Bacteroidales bacterium. GTDB lineage: Bacteria > Bacteroidota > Bacteroidia > Bacteroidales > P3 > Colimorpha. Next base: position 28,793 of record CAJOMZ010000049.1, on the reverse strand, counting down.
AAGCCCTCGGGATGGACTACCCCATCCACCTGGGCGTGACCGAAGCCGGCGACGCAATGCAAGGCCGACTCAAAAGCGCCGCAGGCATCGGCGCGCTGCTCATCGACGGCATCGGCGACACCATCCGCGTGTCGCTGACCGAGGACCCCGTGGCCGAAATACCCGTAGCCTACGATATACTGCAGGCCGTGGGCGTGCGCATAACCCAGCCCGAGTACATAGCCTGCCCTTCGTGCGGCCGTACGCAATACGACATACAGGAGGCCCTGCAGCGCATCAAAGCCGCCACAGCCCGCTTTACGGGCGTTAAAATAGGCGTTATGGGCTGCATCGTCAACGGCCCCGGCGAGATGGCCGACGCCGACTACGGATACGTAGGCAGCGGCGCAGGCAAGATAACCCTCTACAAAGGCCGCGAGATAGTCAAGCGCAACATCGACCAGAAAGACGCAGTCGATGAACTGGTGAAACTGATCGAAGCCAACTCATAGCCCCTCGCCGTCAACCCTTTGCCAACACACACCACATCCCGCTGCCGCAACGCCCCGACAGCGGGATATGTTTTTGCTGCTGCCCGACAGCACAACACGCCCCAACCTCGAAAAGTCCTGTCCCGACATCACTCCCGCCCCCCTTGGGACGTGTCCCGGAAAAGAAGCGTTTCGGGATGGACGTCGTTGTCCAGTTGTTGTCCAGTTGTTGTCCAGTCAATGACTGGACAACAACTGGACAACAACTGGACAACGACTGGACAACGGACGGTGTTGGTCCATCGTTTTGACGGTGGAAAGCGCAGGTGTTTACCGCTCGGCGCGTGCGAAAGGGGCAAAAAAAATGGACGCCCCTTCCCAGGGGCGTCCGACACCATTATGAATTCAACAAAACAATCTTCAATTTTATAAATTAGTCTATGTCAGTCAGGTTAGTCGTGTAAGTATTGTTTCAGCAAATGGAAAGTGTTTTTTAGAAGTGGTAGTTGATACCGATGCGGAAGTTGCCAAGGTGGGCGTTGAGGTCCTGAGCCGAAGCGTTGGCAATCAGGCCAAAGTTGTTGGTCACGTCGGTCGAAACGAGGTCGTCCTTGGTAGTACCGGTGCCACCGACATAGGTCTTGACAATGTTATGGTTGAAAGCGACACCAGCGAGGTCGATGTAGCAGTCGGCCGACCATTTGTCACTGAACTTGTAGTTCACACCGGGAACGACGCTCAGCTCAAAGAAACAGGTCTTGGTTGCGCCATTGTACTCATCGTCAAATCCAATAACGGGAACGTTGCTGTAGTCGTGGATATTGGTACGGGGGCTGATGCCTAATGCCAAAGTTGCTTCGCAGAAGAAGTTGAACTTGCCAGCCTGTGCAAAATAGTAGCGGAAATAAGGAGCTACGCTGAAGGAAGTGCGGGCAATCTTTGACCAGACTTCCTGGTTGGCGGCGTAAGCAAGATAGCTATAGTTGGTACCACTACCGTAGGTGTAGTTGAGACCAAGTCCGACCTGCATTTTGTCGTTCAGCACATAGCTGATAGTAGGAGCGACGGTGAGGTCCATACCCTTGTAGTTAGGCATATCCCAAACAGGGGTGGCGTCTTCTTGGGTATAAGTGCCGCCGGTGGTGTTGAAACCGAGCTGGCCTCCGAGTATGAACTGAGCGTTGGCAGCCATTGCGAGAGCCACCATAGCGATAGTAAGGAATACTTTTTTCATTTTGTTTTCATTTTTAATTTGTGCCTACTCTTTGTTGTTGTTGATGGTTTTCGGCATCTCCATCATCTTTTATGTTGCTGAATTCGGGTGCAAAAATAATGTGTTTCTGCAAAATGGGGCTCCTGTTTCGCACGGAACCGTCGTTTTGGAGCCCCGAAGTGCTTTTTTTGCTGTTTTAGAAATAGAGGTCGCGCTCGCCTTCGCCGATTTTGCAGAGGTTGCCTTCCACTTTTTTCTTCAATTCCTCCTTGCTGAAGGTCTGTGTCAGCTCTTTGAGCAAGGCCAGTCCCTTGGCCTTGGTTTCGGGGCTGGCATAGTCCTCGAGGTATTCGCGGAAGGTGAACATCGCGTTGGGCTTGCAGTATTCCTTGATGAGGCCCGGCTTGGCCAGGTCCATAAAGTCGGCACCCACGCGGCCTTTGCGGTAGCATCCGGTGCAGAAGCTGGGGATGTAGCCGCCGTCAATCATCATACTGATCACCTCGTCGAGCGAGCGGTGGTCGCCCAGCGTGAACTGCGCGCCGGTGTCGCCGGTCTTCTCGTAGGGCTTGGCCTCGCTGCTGTTGTTGTCCTCGTCATAGCCGCCGGGGTTGGTCTCGCTGGCTGCGCTGATCTGGCTGACGCCGTATTTCACCAACTGGTCGCGCAGTTCGGGACGCTCGCGGGTGCTGATGATGATGCCGGTGTAAGGCATAGCGATGCGGATGATGGCGATAATCTTCATAAAGTCGGCGTCGCTGACGGGGTGCGGGATGTTCTCGGGCAGACTGAACGGCGTGCCCTCGGCAGGTTCGATGCGCGGGAAGCTGACGGTGTGGGGGCCGCAGCCGTATTCCTCTTCAAGATGGCGAGCGTGCTCCATAATGGCCAGGATTTCAAAACGGTAGTCCACCAGTCCGAACAGGGCGCCGACACCCACATCGTCGATGCCGCCCTCCATTGCGCGGTCCATACAGGTCAGGCGGTAGAGGTAGTCGGCCTTGGGTGTGCCTGCAGGGTGGAACTTGGCGTACTCCACCTCGTCGTAGGTCTCCTGGAAGCAGACATAGGTGCCTATCTTCTCGGCCTTGAGCTTGGCATAGTCCTCCACGCTCATCGGTGCCAGCTCGACGTTGATGCGGCGTATGGAGCTGCCCTTTTCGTCGCGGGCAGCGTAGGTGCGGCGTATGGCCTCGACCATATAGTTGGCGTCGTTGCGTGGGCTCTCGCCGCAGATGAGCAGCGCACGCTTGTGGCCCATACGCAGCAGGTGGAGCGTCTCGGTCTCAATCTCGTCAAGGGTCAAGACTTTGCGTTTCAGCGCCTTGTTGTCGCGACGGAAGCCGCAGTATACGCAGTTGTTCACGCAGGCGTTGCCCGTATAGATGGGCGCGAAGAGCACCAGGCGTTTCCCATAGATTTCCTCTTTGCAGTAGTGAGCCGTGTCGAGGATTTTCTGTATACCAGCCTCATCCTCAACGCAAAGCAGCTTGGCCACATCTTCAAGGTTCAGACCTTTGAGCTTGCGAGCCTTGTTAAGTATGTCGTTCAGCTGGCTCTCGGTGGGAGCGTTGTTGTCCAGCATACCGTAGAGTTTGTCTCTATCAATGAAATTCTGATGTTTCATAAGATTTATGTTTTATGGATTATTGTTATGATTCTGGGTGGTTAGGTATTTTAGGCTGATTAGGCATTTTAGGCATAACGGGCTTTTTATAAGGATAATACTATTATAAAAGATTCCGTTTCCTGCTTTCAACTTGCCTTCGTCACTACCGCTTTGCTTTCGACACCGGCAATGCGGCCCAGCCGCCCCGTAAGGGCGTTGATGCGGTCCACGCTGCCTTCGACAATAAGCGATATCACCGCCACAGCGCGCTGCTGGAACGGCAACCCTTGCCGACAAAGAATGATGTCGGAGAAGTCCGATATAATGGGATTGATTTGCGCCGACTGACTGCGGTCGGCCACGAGTATTGTTATTGTTCCTATTCTCTTTTCCATCAGAGTATTCGCTTTTGGATTAGATTTACAACAAGTTGCGCCGTTTCGCTCTTTTGAAACGACGCAACAAAGGTAGCAATTATTTTTATACTGGCAAAATATTTTTTCAATCCGCTCGAATGGAATCCATATATTTGCGGTTCAGACCATAACGGATGCGCATTGGTTTTCCTCAATGCTCCACGAATCGTAGCGGCTGTCAGCGTTTGTCGCAGATTGCGGCGACAGTGACAGGATAGTTGCAATAGATTTTGCTGATGCTCGAATGGTCGATATTGTATTCAGGGCAAAGGTTTCCGGCAATGCCGCCAATAGTGCATAGCAGGTTGCCGTCGCAGTCGTAAAAGCCTGTCAGTCCGTCGGCGACATTCTCATTATAATCAACAAGGAAACCGTCTTTGCCCGAATCATAGGTGCATATCGAAATCGACGAGTGCGTCTTGCCGCGCCACGCCTCGAACTTCTCCGCCATCTTGCGCAGCCATTCCAGCTTCTCGAGCGGGTTATCCACACCGCAATGGCACGGGCCGACATAGTGGAAATGGGGTTTGTTTTTCTCGCAGCCCGACAGCACAAGGCTCATAATAACAATCAAAGACAAAAGGACTTTTTTCATAAATTTCTCACTTGTTGTTCGCCTATATAACGCACTGCAAGATGGTATGTCACAAATTTTTTACTGCTTCGGTGTGACATTCTGCTGATTTTCGCGTTATATAGGTGAACAAAAAATCTTGCAATGAAAAACATAAGACTCTTGGCTGCCGCCACAATCATCATCGCAATGCTGTGGGCTTGCGAAAAGGACGAACCGAGAACCCCCTTCATTTCCAACATCAACACGTCGGACTGCCATACCGACACCGACCGGCTGGCAGCAAAAGATATGAGCACCGACTCTATCGTTGTTTCGTGGCCGGGCGACGGCCACCCGATGCAGGTGGCACATTACAACATTGTGCTCGACTGCGGCGAGCAACACATCACCACCACTGTGGAAACAAGCGGCAATGTAGTGACCGTGACAGAGCACGTGGGCGAGCAAGGACTGACCAACTGCATCTGCCTATACAACAACTCCTTCCAGATAAACGACCTTCCTTCCCGACCGTTCACACTGGTCGTCAAAGTGGAAAGCCTCTTCTGCGGGAGCCCTGAATCAACCATAGTCTACGAGCACACCTTCTAAGCAACCGGCACACAGTAAACAAACATTACAAGAACCCCAATCAAAATAACCACCGACCAGTTCATAAACGACATCGTGTCGCTGCAACCCACGATGAGACAAGTTGCGGCAGCGATACTCCACGACGACAGCCTTGCCAACGACGCCGTGCAGGACACCCTTGTACGACTGTGGCGGATACGGTGGCGACTGGGACTGATGAAAAACCCCAAGGGCTTCAGTATGCAAACGCTGCGCAACGTAAGCATCGATATGCTGCGCCGCGACAAGCAACGGCAAAACATCACCGAGGCCGCAGCCTCGGAAATATACGCCAACCAGTATGACGACGACCCAGGCGACGCCGAAGAACGCTACCGCAAGGTAGAACAGGCCATAGCCACTTTGCCACCGCAGCAGCGGCAAATGATAGAGATGAAATACACAAAGCAGATGACCATACGCGAGATAGCGCGGCAGACAGGCCTCAGCGAGACCAACGTCACCACGCAGCTGAGCCGCGCCTACGCAACACTGAGAAACAGACTTCAAACCTCCGACACTGAACAATGAATCAGAACGATATAGAAGACATATTAGAGCAATACGGCAACGACCGCCGGCAGCAGCAACAAGCCGCCGGCACGCTGCACAGCCTGGCCCGCAGACAGAAACGGCGTGTACTGACGGTGTGCGCGGCCGTACTGGTGGCTGCTTCCGTATGGACCTTGCGCCAACTTGCAACGCCGCGGCAAGCGGAAAGAACGGTCGTCGCCCGACACGAAGCCATAGCCACCCCGCAAGCGCCCACCCAGGAGCCCGACCAAGTGCCGGTGCCACAAAAACCCTGCAGCATTGCACAACACAACACGAAGCCTGGTGCCACAGCCCCCCGGCCCCTGCCTGAGCCGCGCCCGACGCAGGAAGTCAACGCGCCCCGACAAACCACAGACCCTGCTGCGCCCGCAGCAACGCCGTCTTCAAGCGGCACCGACTCCACACAACCCAGCGCCCCGAGCCGCAAGGACACGCCGCAACATCCCGGCCAGCCTTATGATTTCCAAGACATAATGCTGGCCGACAACACTGCATTCCAGCCATCCGAAGGCAACAACAGACGGTTCCGCCTCGCCGCATCGATAGGAGCCTCCGCCCTGCCCAGAATAGGCGCAGGCAATGCCGACATTACCGAAAACGCATTGCCGGCAAACCCTTATTCCAACACCACAGCGCCCTACACCAGTGTGTCGCCAAGCTCAACCCTTGCGGCAAATGTAGGCATAAACTACTCCATCCCCTTAGGCAAGGGGCAGGGACTGGAAGTCGGCGTCGCCCTCAGCGGCTATTCCCATCAGGCAGAAGTGACCACGTATGATTTCGCAACGACGAACGGTATCGACGGGGGCGGAGCCACCGCAATCCACCCTGTCGGCGAGCCCGAGCTCAGCAGCACCTTCAGCCTCTATGCCAGCCTGCCGCTCACCTTCAACTTCACGCCCCAGGGCAAAGACATCGGGTGGAACCTCAGCATCGCCCCGTCGCACAGCCTCGCCGCCTCGCGCCCAACCGGAATCAAGGCAGGAAACAGCTCCGTCCTCAACCCCTGGCGGCTCACTATGGGCGTCGGCCTTGCCCTTCCGCACGGCCCTGTGCGCCGCATAAGCCTCACCGCCAACCTGCTGTCGCTCTACACCTCAAGCCGGCTCCACGAAATAGGCATCGAGATAGGATTCTGACCCCACACCTTTATTCCAGCCTCAGATAGCCCTGTTCAAACGCATTGTGGAGCATAAACTTGCGCACCCTGTCGCCGAAACGGACAAAGAGGTATTTCCCATCAAACGACTCCACCGTGCCTGCCCCGAGGCTCTTGTGCACCACCGTGTCGCCCACGGCAAGCGGACGTTCTTTCACAGCCGATGCAGGTGCAGCATCGGGCTCGTATGCCACAACCGGCTCGCGAGCTACAGGCAAGGCCTCTTCCAGTTCTTCCATATTGCGCATATCCACAGCGGTGTCCCACAGGCCTACGACCGTACCCTCGCGAGTGTCGATACCAGTATAGACCAAACTGCTGTCCTCGTAGCGTTTGAACTTGTAGACAGCATCGTTCATCAACTCGTCGTTGAACACCCCTAAACTTACCAGCAGCTCAAAGTCGCCTGTCTTCAGTCCTGTCACCTTGCGGAACAGCTCCGGTTCCAACTGGCTTATGACATCCTTCAGACAGTATTCGCGATTGTCGGTGAGATACATAAAAACAGGTATACGAGTGGCAAACTTAATCAGCTTCTGCCGAATCTCATCGCGACGGCTACGGTATTCCTTCTCGTCGTCCGACAGTTCTTTCCTCTCCTTTTCAGTGAGTTTGTCGCCCTTTTTCTTGGCATTCTTGACTTTCTCGCTTTTGTTGATTATGGTCTCTATATCCTCGTTGAGCGAGCGGAAGCCTTCAATGCTCATCAGGGCCCGCATAGCGTCAGGGCTTCCCATCAGCCGTTGCAGGGTTATATTGTCGACGTTCACCAGCATAGCGCTCTCCCAGCGGCGGGCAAGCAGGGTGGCTGTGGTGCCGCTCATTGCCATATCAAGGATGCCGGCAGCGTCTATCTCCCTCATACTGCTGCCATCGTAGGCCAGAACCGGCAGGAAACGGATAAACTCGGCCACCTTCTTCTCGGGGTTGGTCTCGTGCACGTTGAGCTGGCAGCTGTATTCCTGCACCAGACGCAAGGCACGGTTGGGGGCAAAGTCAAACAGATAGCAAATAGGTTTCAGAACAACCTCACGGCCATTCTCGTCCCGAACCGTCCACGGGCTCTGCACGCGGAAGGCGGTCTGGAAGTAGGTCTCGGGGCTGGTGGTGTTGCGCAGCATAAGTATGCCCGTCCACGGCTTGACGGTGACACCTGTGGAGAGCTTGCCGCACGAAAGGGTGATGGTCTTGCTCTGCTGCGGGTTTTCCATAGCGGCGTAGACCTCGTCGAGGGCACGGGCGCCGATGCCGGCCTCGTTGCCTGCCGCCACAACGACCTTATAGTCTTTATAGAAGCGGTTTACCGGACGTGCCAGCATCTCGGCCATTGCCTTGCAAGCAGCCACCCCGGGCAGGAACCAGTAGGTGTGCTGCAGGCAGTTCACCAGCTGTCCGTCGCTGTAAGGCATCGGTGGCTTCTCTACACCCAGTTTCAAATCGCTGACTATATTCTCCTTGTAGGAACCGCGTATCAGGTCAAGCCACTTCTGCACATACTCCTCGTGAATGAAGCGGGCGGTCTCTTCGCGATTGCCATCGTTCGCTCCGCTTCGGTCACTCACGAATTCCGCCCTGAAAAACTCGTTGAGGTCGAATTCGTCAAACTCGCCTTGGCCTGCGACCTCGGTGATGCTGTCGGGCATACGGTAGGTGAGCATCACCATCTTGGGCAGCGCAGCGTATGGATTCCCGTCGCCTTGCCATTCCTCTTTGGCCCGCTGCTCGTCGCTGTAGGTCCAGTTGCTTATCTGCTCCTCTATGAATTCGCCGTTGGCTATGGCGCGGAAGGGCGTGCCGCTCAGGTAAAGATAGGCACCGGTGCGCAGCGGCATCAGTTCCTCGTCATACATCTCGCGGCTCTGCTTCTCGCTGCGGCTGTCGTCCTCTGTCATCAGGGCGTCGACCTCCTCGCTCTGCTGTGTGGCCTTGCCGTAAAAGTCCTTGGCGCGCCTGCCCCAGGCGCCGAAGTGGTACTCGTCGAGCACTATGCAGTCCCAATCAATCGTCTGTATCCACTCGTTGGTGGCCTTGATGCCGCCGGCTGCGTTGCGACCCAACACGTCCTGAAACGAGGCAAAGCAGACAAACGGCCGCCGCTCGTCGACAGGGTTGAACCCACGGTCGCCCTGCTTCTCGCAGAACTGCCATCCTGCGAAGTCCACGTGCTGCAGAAGGTCGTCCTTCCAGGCCGTCTTTACGGCAGGCTTGAAGGTGAGCACCAGCAGCCTTTGCCAGCCCATTCTGAGGGCAAGCTGATAGGTGGTAAAGGTCTTGCCAAAGCGCATCTTGGCATTCCACAGGTAGTGGGGCGTCAGTCCGCGGTTGTCGGGGTCGGCGCTGAAGCTTTTGAAATAGGCCGACGTGTCGTCGACGGTGCGCCGCTGCTCCGGGCGCATAGCGAAAGTCTGCGTGCGCTGCAACATAGTTTCGCTGCCCATCTGGGCGCTGCGCACTGCGCGCTCTATAGTGGCCAGCGGGCAACGGTACCATTCGCCGCCGATGTTGGGTATATGCGCTGCGTCGAGCAGCCGAAACACCGTATTGTCGGTGAACGAGGTGCCGTCGGCCCGCATTGCGGGCCACCAACGCAATATGCGGTAGCGCACCTGCGCCGTGCGGTTCTGTTCGGCGGCACGAATCTCGGCAGTGCGCGTGGTATAGCCCAGCTTGATAGCGCCCTCGTGCTCGGGCACACCGATATGCTCGTAGGCATACACTATAGGCTGCGCCTCGCTCTTCTTGAAGAAAAGGTCATTTTTGGCCATATTCGATTATCATTTTTTTGTAATTTTCTTAACGATTTGCCGTTGCAGCCGCGCCAACCATCACATTCCCAACCATTTATCCACAAAAACATCCAGTTTCCAACCCCGTTTCACAACTGATTCATTTACAGGCTTTCACAGCACCAACTGGTCGTTGTCCAGTCGTTGTCCAGTTGTTGTCCAGTTGTTGTCCAGTCAATGACTGGACAACAACTGGACAACAACTGGACAACGACTGGACAACGACCGAAGTTGGTATGGTTCGGACAGGGTGATGGACGCAAGTGTTCCGCGCCGCTGCATACAGTATTTCAAAGGACAAAATGTGTTGTTTTTTCCGATTGTTCCCGCCTATTCCATCGGGCGAATCATCTGCTCAATAAAGTCTATCTCTTTCTGTTCCAAGCCGTACTTCTTATAAAGCATCTCGTCGGTCCACGGGTGGCTGAAGTCCTGCATAGGGACAAGAGAATAAACACGGGCAGGGGCATCCTGGGTATTTTTCACAAGCAATACAAGGAATCTGAAAAACCTTGTGCGGATATAAGTAATAACGTTGTCAGTCTCGGTTTTTTCGTTGAAAGGGCCTATTGTCAGATAAGTCTCAGTGCAACAGCTTTTCGGTTTGCCGTAAAAGGGTTTGCCAGTTACCAAGTATGGGAAATCGCCTCGTTCTCCGTAAGCTCTTGAGATATAGACTTTGTGCATATCCACCCATTCCCGATGTGCAATAATTTCGTCAAGTGATATGTATCCTTCGCCACCTTTGTCAGCATTTTTGTTGGAATACAGCAGGATATTGTCCAATGGACTTTTTTCCTTTCCCTGGACGTATGTACGCAAACCAAAGGGCTTCTGCGAACTGACTATATCCGAAAACAAGTCCTCTTTGAGCGCCTTGACTTTACGCACAATGGTTATTGCCTGATTAAACCGTATAAAGACATTAACGTTTTCCTCTATCAAGGGACGGTTTAGCACTGTGCTTTCCCCATTAAGCACGGATGTTATGCTGCATTCGCCCATATTGTCTCTATCCCAGAGAAAGAAGCAGACACCACCCGACAAATCGATGCCAGGGAATACATCGTTAGAGTTGAAGAAATCGTGGATTATGCGAACACGCTTGTCCGAGAGCATTTTGCTCCTAAACGAATCAAGGCCCCTTCCTCCTGCAAACCACCTCGCAGGAACAATCATAATCAGGTATCTTGGGTTAAGCGACATCGACTGCTCAACGAACTTGTGGTATAAAGGTATCGCACTGGCTTGTGCCCCTCCGTCGCTCATTTGGTACGGTGGGTTTCCGATGATAACATCAAACTTCATATTGGGAAATATCTTTTGTGGGTTGTCGGTATGAATGAATTGATAGGCATACTGCTCGGCGGCATCGTCACGGTCGTAGACCGAGCGGCTGGCCCCACAGTAGATGCATTTGTCGTTTCTGCCCCAGGTGTGATGCAAAGGCGTGTAGAGCAGATTGCCTTCGGGCGTGTCGAAGTGGCTGACACTGTAGCGGCTGTCGGCCGAGCGGCTGCAATAAAGGGTGCGGCGGCTGAGGTGTGCCGTAAGCTCTGTGATGGCTATGCCAAAGACCTGATGGTGCAATATATGGTCGATGCGCCGGCGGCGGTCGGGAATAGCCTCTTGCAGACCTCGGTCGAGACGCTTCACCACTTCGCGCAGGAAGACGCCGCTCTTCGAGAAGGGATCGAGAAATTTTGTGTCGGGCGAGCTGAAGAGCTCGGCAGGCAACAGGTCGAGCATCCGACTGGCAACCGCCGGCGGAGTGAAGACTTCGTCGTTGCTGAGGTTGGCAAGGCAGTTGAGCACGTCGGGATTGTAGTTATTCCTCTCCATAGGCTGCAGCGTTAAGGTTAAGGAAATAGACGGGCGGAAAGGTGGCGCAGGGAATGTCGCTGAAGAGGTCCTGCGCGGCGCTGTCGCCAACCAGATAGCTGAACTCGTAGTCGCGGCGATTCACCATCCCCTGCCCCAGCAGGCTCCACTCGCTGACGGTAATCCAGCGGCCGTCAGATGTCTTGTAAGTCAGGGCGTTGCCGCAGATGATGTTCTTGTGCAGCAGATAGCGCACGGCTGTGCGGCACTCGTCTTTGGCGGCCTCGCCGTAAAGCGAACGGTACTGCTCGTCGAAACAGGCAAAAAGGCGCTCGCGGCAGGCTTCGGCATTGTCGGCCAGCAGTTCTATGCCATAGATGCTGCTTACGCTCTGCACGGCGGCCTGCTCGTATTGCAGCTGTGTGTACTGGCGGGCTTCGGCACGGCGGCGGCAGACATTCAACTTTCGGGTAAGAATCTCGACAAGGAAATTGCCGTCGCCACAGGCTGGCTCAAGGAAGCGGCTGTCAAGCCGCTCACACTCGGAAGGCACCAGGTCGAGCATTGCGCGCACTTCGCGCGGATTGGTGAACACCTCGCCGTGGTCCACCACCCGCCGACGCGACTTGATTTGTGGGTTGTCCATTGCGCTGTTGTGTTTGGAGCGAGTGCTTATCGTGCGGCGGCGGGCTTTCAGGAGAGGGCAAAAGAAGAGCGCGGACGTTTCGTTATCCACGCTCTGAGGCCCTAGGAAGCCCGCTATAAGCGATAAATCACATCCGCGCCACAGCGCAGACGTTTGAACTGACTTATCCAGGCTTATAGCATACTTGAAATTTCCTAGGTTTCAGAGCAGTGCCGAATAATGTAGCAAACGCTGTATTTTAACTATTTATGTATTTTTATTCTCTTGTTATTACGTGTCTGTTTTAACTTGTTTTTTGGAGTGCAAAGTTACACAGATTTTACGAACTGATAAAATTTATTTTGTCGGTTGAAGATAATTTTGTATATTTGCAATAGTCTACTTTGTGAGGATAATCCTATTATTTGTTGATTAGTAGTCTATTATCCGAGCACAGGCATATAAAATTCATTTTTCAAATATCAACATTCAGCATAAATGGAATACAATTTTCTGAAAATAGCCACCGAGGGCAATATCAGCATCCTCACCATAAGCGCCCCCAAGACGCTCAATGCTCTCAACAGCGTCATTTTGAAAGAGATGGACGACTTTATAAGCAGCCTTGACTGCAACAATTGCCGCTGCCTTGTCATCACCGGCGACGGCGAGAAATCGTTTGTGGCAGGCGCCGACATCAGCGAGATGGCCAACCTCGATGCCGCTCAGGGCCAGACCTTTGGAGCACAAGGCGCAATGGTGTTCCGCAAGATAGAGACACTGCCCATTCCGGTCATTGCCGCCGTCAACGGCTTTGCCCTGGGGGGCGGCTGCGAGCTGGCTATGGCCTGCGACATTCGCATCTGCAGCGACAACGCCCGCTTCGGCCAACCCGAGGTGGGATTAGGCATCATCCCCGGCTTCAGCGGCACCGTGCGTATGGCACGCCTTATCGGTATGGGTATGGCCAAAGAGCTCATCTATACCGGCCGCAACGTCAAGGCTGACGAGGCTCTGCGCATCGGGCTGGTCAATGCCGTCTATCCCCAGGCCGAACTGATGGCCAAAGCCATCGAAATGGCCGCAAAGATTGCCGCCAACGCACCGATAGCCGTGCGCTATGCCAAGCAATGCATCAACAATGAGTACGATATGACCGCCGACGAAGCAATCGCCTACGAAAGCGGTACGTTCGGCCAATGCTTTGCCACCGAAGACCAGAAGAACGGTATGGCTGCTTTCCTCAACAAAGGCAAATGCGAATTTCAAGGAAAATAGAAAGCCTTTTGAACCTCAAATTAAAACAATAATAAAAATGAAAATTCACGTTATCGGAACCGGCACAATGGCAAAAGGCATTGTCAAAGCTTTTGCCACCAAGATGCCAGTCGTTATGAAAAGCCGCACCCAGGCAAGCCTCGACAAGGCTATGGGTTCAATCTCAAAGTCTTATGCCAAGCTCGTCGAGAAGGGCAAGATGACACAGGAGGCCGTTGACGCTCTGCTCGCCAACATTACCACCACCACCGACTATGCTACCTTCGCCGATGCCGACCTCGTCATCGAGGCCGCCGTCGAGGATATGCAGCTCAAGAAGGAGGTCTTCACCGAACTTGACAAGATCTGCAAACCCGAAGCCATCTTCGCCACCAACAGCAGCTCGCTGAGCATCACCGAGATTGCCGCCGCCACCAGCCGTCCGGCACAGTTCATCGGTATGCACTTCTTCAATCCTGCCGACCGTATGGCACTGGTCGAGGTCATTCGTGGCCAGCTGACCAGCGACGAGGTCTGCAAGTGCGTTGTCGACCTGGCTGCCTCTATCGGCAAACAGCCCGTCGAGGTCAAAGAGGCTCCCGGCTTTGTGGTCAACCGCATCCTTATCCCGATGATCAACGAGGCTGTAGGCATCTTGGCCGACGGCATCGCCACCGCCGAAGACATTGACAAATGTATGATGCTTGGTGCCAACCACCCGATGGGACCTTTAGCACTGGCCGACCTTATCGGCAATGATGTCAACCTCGCCATTATGGAAGTCCTCTACAAAGAGTTCGGCGACCCGAAGTACCGTCCTCACCCGCTGCTGCGCAAGATGGTCCGTGCCGGCCTCCTTGGTCGCAAGACTGGCGAAGGCTTCTACAAATATTAATAAGGCTTTTACAAAGAACGTGCTTGCCGATTACCGGCAAGCACTTTTTTTCCCTTTTTTATAAATCCTTAAAAACATTAAACAATGAAAAAAACAATCATTTTTGCTCTCGCAGCAATGTTAGCCTGCAGTTTTGCCTTCGTCAGCTGCGGACAGTCAGGCGACTCGGCAACTTCTGTTGTCGGCAAGAAAAACACACCCTCTGCAGTGGTGGAAAAGTCACTTAAAGACCTTCAGAACAAAGATTACAAAGCCGCTCTTATGCAGACAGAAGGCATCGACGCAGCTTCCGAGGAGGATATTGTAGCCCTCGCCGAACTTGCAAAGGCTTTATATGAGAGCAACGGAGGATTGACAGATTACGAAATCCTTGGTGAAGAAATCGCAGAGGACGGCCAGAGTGCCACAGTGAAAACAAAATACACTTTCGGCAACGGCGAAGTCAAAGAAGACACCGAATTCTTGATCCTCACCGAAAATGGCTGGAAGATGAAGATGATGTAGGCAAACCAACCTTTTACATCCAACAAATAAAAAGAGGTGTTGGGACCAATCCGGCACCTCTTTTTTATATGAAGCATACCCATAAAAAAAGCTAATCCCAACTCACGTAGGGATTAGCCAACCTAAAAATTGTACTATGAAAAAGAAAACTTTTCTAATACGAGTGAGCTTTGGACTTAAGCCTCAGCGGGAGCGGCATCCTCATTGACAATGTCAAGATTGAGGGTAGCCTTGATGTCACGGTAGATGTTCACAAGAGCATTGTAGGTACCGACTTCCTTGATCTTGGAGCCGTCGACAACGATCTTCTTGCGATCAACATCATAGTTGTACTGAGCTTTCAGAGCCTCGGCAACCTGAATATTGTTGACCGAACCGAACAGCTGGCCGTTCTCACCGACCTTGGTGGCGATGCGAACGTTCTTGCCGTCGAGGGCAGCCTTGAGAGTCTCGGCATCCTTGCGGAGCTTTTCCTCTTTGAAAGCGCGCTGACGCAGCGTCTCTTCGTGCATTTTCTTGTTGGCGGGAGTGGCAATGATAGCCATACCCTGCGGGAGGAGGTAATTGTTGGCGTAGCCGTTCTTCACGGTCACAATGTCGTCCTTATATCCCAGATTGATAACGTCTTGTTTCAGTATAATTTCCATTTATTCTTCCTCCTTTGATTACTTTAAACAATCGGCAACATAGGGCAGCAAAGCAAGATGGCGTGCACGCTTGATTGCCTGCGAAACTTTCTTCTGATACTTGTTGGAAGTACCGGTGATGCGACGGGGAAGGATTTTGCCCTGCTCGTTAACAAACTTCAGCAGGAAATCGGCGTCCTTATAGTCGATATACTTAATGCCGAGCTTTTTGAAACGGCAATATTTCTTGCGCTGTGTCTCGACAGCTATAGGGGTCAAATATTTGATTTCACTTTCGTTAGCCATAATTCTATTCTTTTTGTTGTTTAACAATTACGCGCGAACATTATTATTAAGCCTCTGCGGGAGCCTCAACGGGGTTCTGCTTGGCAGCGCGTTTCTTCTCATTGTAAGCGATAGCGTGCTTGTCGAGCGACACCGTCAAGAAGCGGAGCAGACGCTCGTCACGCTTGTAAGCAACCTCAAGGTCAGCGATAACATTACCCTCGGCCTTGAACTCAATGAGATAATAGAATCCTGATGATTTCTTCTTAATCGGGTAAGCCAGCTTACGCATACCCCAATTGTTCGTGTAGACTATCTCAGCACCCCTGTTGGTGAGGAAGTCCGTGTACTTTTTTACCGTTTCCTTCATCTGTTCTTCAGACAAAACGGGAGTTACAATGAAAACGGTTTCGTATTGTTTTACCATTACTTAATAAATTAGATTAATTTGTTAAAAATCAGAGCCACTTTGCGGACTCGAACCGCAGACCTACGCATTACGAATGCGTTGCTCTACCAACTGAGCTAAAGTGGCAGGCATTCAAGGTGTAAAGCATAAAATCTGGGAGATTGGTCGGGGTGAGAAGACTCGAACTTCCGGCCTCCACGTCCCGAACGTGGCGCGCTAGCCAACTGCGCTACACCCCGAAGTGGTGTCCTGGCAGGGATTCGAACCCTGGACCCATTGATTAAGAGTCAATTGCTCTACCAGCTGAGCTACCAAGACATTTATTTATCAACCATTTCAAATTTCTCTCTATTCAGTACTCCGGGTGGGACTTGAACCCACACGCCCTTGCGGGCAAGGGATTTTAAGTCCCTCGTGTCTACCATTCCACCACCAGAGCATCAAAATCTGGTTGGAGACTTTGAGCGGAAAACGAGACTCGAACTCGCGACCCCGACCTTGGCAAGGTCGTGCTCTACCAACTGAGCTATTTCCGCTTGGTGTTATTTCAAACTACTCTTTTTAGAGCGGAAAACGAGACTCGAACTCGCGACCCCGACCTTGGCAAGGTCGTGCTCTACCAACTGAGCTATTTCCGCATACTTTTTTCCTCAAAAGCGAGTGCAAAAGTACAAACTTTTTTGAAACTGACAAAAAAAATTTATTTTTTACTGACAATTTTTTTGATCTCATTCAGTTTCAACAGGGCTTCTATCGGCGTAAGTGTGTCTATATCAATATCCAATATCCTGTCACGGATTTCGAGCAAAGTAGGGTCGTCAAGCTGTATAAAACTGAGTTGGAAGCCCGGTTCAGGGGTATTCTTTTCCTCTTTTTTTCCTTTTTTGAGAGATTTTTGATCGGAAATTTTCTCGTTTTTCGACTCCAAAAGCTCAAGCATCTGGTGCGCCCGTTTCAGCACCTGCGGAGGCATACCGGCCATTCGCGCCACGTGGATGCCGAAGCTGTGCTCGCTGCCACCCATCTCCAACTTCCTCATAAATATCACCTTGTTGCCTACTTCCTTGACCGAAATATGATAGTTCTGAATGCGTTCATACTGGTCGGCCATCTCTATAAGCTCGTGATAATGAGTGGCAAACATCACCTTAGGGCGCACCTTCTTGTTGTCGTGAAGAAACTCTGTAATGGCCCACGCAATCGAAATGCCGTCGTATGTGCTCGTGCCGCGCCCGATCTCGTCAAGCAGCACCAGGCTCCTGTCGCTCACATTGTTAAGTATGCTCGCCGTTTCGTTCATCTCCACCATAAATGTCGATTCGCCCGACGAGATGTTGTCCGACGCACCGACACGCGTAAATATCTTATCCACAATGCCTATCGTCGCCGACTTTGCGGGGCAGTAGCATCCTATCTGGGCCATAAGCACAATCAAGGCCGTCTGCCTCAGCAGCGCAGACTTGCCCGACATATTGGGCCCTGTGATGATGACAATCTGCTGCGTGTCGCGGTCCAAATAGACGTTGTTCGACACATACTTCTCACCCAGAGGAAGTTGCGTCTCGATAACCGGATGGCGGCCCTCCTTGATGTCGATAGCCGTGCCCTCGTTCAACGATGGACGGCAGTAGCCGTTGGCCAGCGACACGGCGGCAAAGCTCTGCAG
This sequence comes from uncultured Bacteroidales bacterium, assembly GCA_905236645.1. Taxonomy (GTDB): domain Bacteria; phylum Bacteroidota; class Bacteroidia; order Bacteroidales; family P3; genus Colimorpha. The sequence continues at coordinate 11,308 of CAJOMZ010000049.1, read as the reverse complement.
ACAGTCGAGCTGCGCAATCAGCTGTGCATTATATTGTATAGGCTGCACATACTCCGTCAGTGTGCGGAGCAGCTGTTCATACAACTGGCTTTCAATGACAAGCATCCGTTCTTCAGCGCCAAGAATCTTCTCCTCATACTCTTTCAGCTCGGGTGTGATGTAGCGTTCGGCATTGGTCAGCGTCTGTCGCCGTATCCATTCGGGCGGCACCTTGTCGCGATGGGCGTTGGTCACTTCAAGGTAATAGCCGAACACATTGTTGAAGCCCACCTTAAGCGACGGAATACCAGTGCGTTCACTCTCGCGTTGCTGCAAGTTCACCAGATAATTCTTGCCGCTGCCCGTCATCGCCCTCAGTTCGTCAAGCTCAGCGTTCACGCCGTCGGCTATCACACCGCCCTTGTCCACCTTCACCGGTGCCTCCTCGCTTATCTCCCTGTCTATCAAGTCATAGATAGTGCGGCAACCGTTCAGCTGCTCGCCATACAGGTGCAGAGCGTTGTTGTTCAGCGCGCTACAAATCTTCTTCACGCCGTCTATCTCGCCCAGCGACCGCTTCAGCTGCAGCAGTTCCCGCGGGTTGATGCGCCCCACGGCGACCTTCGATATCAGGCGCTCCAGGTCGCCGATGCCCCTGATACGCTGCCTGAGGCCGTCGGAGACGTCGCCGCCTATAACCAGCTGATCCACAACCGACAGCCGCTGTTCAATGGCCACGACGTCCTTTATCGGCATCACCACCCAGCGGCGCATAAGGCGCGAGCCCATAGGCGTAAGCGTCTGGTCGATGATGTCAATCAGCGTCTTGGCGTTCTCGTTGGGCGAATGCACCAGTTCCAGGTTACGGATGGTGAACTTGTCGAGCCACACATACTTGTCTTCCTCGATGCGTGTCAGCTTGCAGATGTGCTGGGTGCGGTCGTGCTGCGTCTCCTGCAGGTAGTAGAGTGCGGCGCCTGCGGCAATGACACCCGCGCCAAGTTCCTCGACGCCAAAGCCTTTCAGCGACGTAGTGCCGAACTGCTTCATCAACAGTTCCTCGGCAAAATCGGTGGTGAAGACCCAGTCGTCGAAGGTGTTGGTATAGTATTTCTCAGGGAAAAGCTCCTGGAAGCGGCGCATCAGCCGGCGTTGCAGGACGACCTCTGTGGGATGGAAATTCTGCAGCAGCTTGTCGATATAGTTGATGTCGCCCTGGGCCACATAGAACTCGCCCGTCGACACGTCCAAGAAGCTGATTCCATTCACTTTGTCGTCGAGGTGCAGGCCGCAAAGGAAGTTGTTCTCCTTCACCTCCAGCACCATATCGTTGTACGACACGCCTGGCGTGACCAGCTCCGTTATGCCCCTCTTCACCAGCCCTTTGGCCGCCTTGGGGTCCTCCAGCTGCTCGCATATAGCCACCCTTTGCCCCGCCCTCACCAATCGCGGAAGGTACTGTTCCAGTGCGTGATACGGGAATCCCGCCATCTCGATGTGGCCCTCGTTGCCGTTCGACTTGCGTGTCAGTGTGATGCCAAGAATCTCGGCCTCCTTGACGGCGTCGCTGCCGTAGGTCTCGTAAAAGTCGCCGACGCGGAACAGCAGCATTGCGTCCGGAAACTTCTTTTTCATTTCCAGATACTGCCGCATCAGCGGGGTGTTCTTATCTGTCTTGCTCGATTTGTCTGCCACTGCGTTTCGTTTTGATAATAAAATGCAAAATTACACAAAAATTCCTTTGCCGTGGCTCACACAAACAAAAATAGATTGCACAAAATAGTGCAATCCACTATATAAAAATCATTTACAAGTTAGCAACTCAGACACTTTTGTCCGAAGGATACCAGATTTTGGCCCTCAGGAAAAGCAAGGCGGCCACCGAAAGGGCAACCAGCATCAGATTGTAGTTGGCCAGATAGCGTCCGATTCTTTCCAGCTCTGCACGGTCGCCGTCGTCGACTATGCCGTGGGCCAGAAGCCACTCGGTGCCGCGGCGCGATGCATCCCTGTCGACAGGGCGCATCAGCAATGCCGCCAAAAACATCAGCACCCAGACTCCTAACATCAGCCCCAAAACCAGTGGCGGATTGAACTCGACAAGCGTTATCCCGAACACAAAAAGCAGCGGCAAAAGCCTTGACATCCATTCCATTGCAGGCGCAAGCCGCAGATAGAGGTCTATCATACCAAAACCGTCCCGGTGCTGCAGCGCATTGGCCGTTGTCGTGGCAGCCCTCATCACTTCGTAATAGCCGCTGTTGTAGGCGGCGTGGGACGAAATCACTATGCGTTTCTTGCCCGGGCTATAGTAGTAGCGCTCTATAACCCTGTCGCCCGGCACTACGGCAACACCCTCAATGCCAGCCTCTGCAAGCATCCGCTCCGCCACCTCCTTGCCGCTGGCAAGCCCCACGGTCCTGCGCTCGCGCATTCCCTCTTTCTTCCAGAAAAAACGCTCGCGAAGAAAGAAGAGCAGGATAAAAAACAAATATATCCCGCATAAAATCAGCAAAGAAAGTGTTACACTATCCATAACGTCATCTGTTGTAAAGGCGTGTCAGTCGCGGTTGCCGAGATAAATCACCAGATAGTACATCAGTGTGGCCAGCGAGGTCAGGGCGCTGACAACGTAGGTATAGGCTGCCGAACGAAGTGCGCTCTCGGCATAGCCGTGCGTGTCGGGAGTGGTGATATTGTGCGTGTTAAGCCAAACCAAGGCCCGCTTCGAGGCGTTGATTTCGACGGGCAGCGTCACGAACGAAAAGAGCGTCGTCAGGGCAAAGAGAATGATGCCGACAAGCAGCAGGCTCGGGAACTTCTGCACAAACAGAATGCCGATAAAGAGGATCCAGGGCGTAACGCGGTTCGAGAGGCTCACGGCGGGCACCATCTTCGAGCGCAGCCCCAGCCAATAGTAGGCCGTAGCGTGCTGCACGGCGTGGCCGCACTCGTGGGCGGCGACGGCAGCGGCGGCGACGCTGGTGCCGTAGTAGACCTGCTTGCTCAGGTTAAGCGTCTTGTTCACAGGGTTATAGTGGTCGGTCAACGTCCCCGCTACGGTCTGCACCGTCACATCGTGAATACCGTTGTCCATCAGCATACGCTCAGCCACCTCGCGACCCGTCATATTGTAGTTCATCGCGATATCCGAATACTTCTTGAACTTCGACTTGACGCTGCTGCTGGCAATCAGGCTCAACACGAACAGAACGCCGAAAATAATCCAAATCAGTCCTCCATTGACAGTCATACTCGTTTCATTTTTTACATCAGCCCCTAAAACGAATCATTTTGCGTTTTATTATGCCCAAAACGCGATTTGAAATGTTAAATTTATCTAAATAACTCCTTTTTTCTCCCTACCAACACCGTTCGTTGTCCAGTCGTAGTTGTTGTCCAGTTGTTGTCCAGTCAATGACTGGACAACAACTGGACAACAACTGGACAACGACTGGACAACGAACGGAGATGGTCCCGTAAAATGCTGATTATGAGGCAGGCTTTTTTCGGTCCGGAAAGGGGCTTTTCGGCTGCCGCGAAAATATTTTTTTGCCAGTTCGGAAAAGCGTTGTATCTTTGCATCCGGTTTGGTCGCCGCAAAAGATGGCGTTGAAGCATTGCAAAGCCATTGTTGTCAACCCGTTAGGCGTCAAAAGGGAACAATGTGGAAATCATTGACAGTCCCGCTGCTGTAAGTTCCGCGACAAGGCAGCCCCCCGCGCACCACTGTCCGCCGCCACAGGCCGACGGGAAGGTTAGGGCCGCCGGAACAGAGTCAGAAGACCTGCCAAGCCAAAAACGGATTAAAGCTCTCGAGGAAAGGGCGTTAATTATGGACAGACGAACACCGACACGAGACATATTGTACTTTCTTGCAGCCTGCATTGCGTGGGCCGTGTGCGCCGTGCCGCTGCAGGCGCAGGACACCGCCGCGCACCGCGTCGGCCTGCGCCGGCAGCTTAACTCTGTGACCGTTACGCGCGACAAGAAGCCTTCGCCCACCCTCTCGCAGGCACCGGTGCAGGTGGTCGACGACAAGAAGATGGAGCGCACGGGAGCCCTGCTGCTCAGCGACGCCCTGAAGCAGATGGCCGGCGTGACGATGCGCGACTATGGCGGCATAGGCGGGATGAAGACCGTATCGGCACGCGGGTATCGGCACGCGGATTGGGAAGCCAGTTCAGCACGCTGACCATCGACGGCGTGGCCGTGAACGACTGCCAGAACGGGCAGGTCGATTTCGGACGCTACACGCTGGGCAACAGCGCCTTTGTCAGCCTCAGCAACGGCCAGCAGGACGAGATGCTGCTGTCGGCCCGCGCCACGGCCGCGGGCAATGTCGTCAATATGGAGACGCGCGAGGGGCAGTTTATGCCCGGCGAGCGGACCCACCTGCGCCTGGGTATGGAAGGCGGCAGCTTCGGCCTCCTGTCGCCGTCGCTGCTGGTAGAGCAGAAGCTGGCGAAACGGCTCTCTATGTCGCTGTTCGGCAGCTGGTTGCAAAGCAACGGCGACTATCCCTTCACGCTCTACTACACCCCTTCGCACGACGACAGCTCGTCGGTGGAGCGGCGCGAGCACTCGGCTATGTGGCTGGCCACGGGCGACCTCAACCTCTTCTGGCACCCCTCCTCCAACCGCTCGCTGACGGCCAAAGTGCACTATGTGCAAGGCTACCACGAACTGCCCGGGCCGGTGCAGTACTACGTCAAGACGGGCTCGGAGGACACCCGTGAGAAGCTCTTTTTCTCGCAGGTGAAATATCTGGCATCGCACGGCAAACTGCGCTGGCAGCTGATAGGCAAATATCAGTATACCAACGACTTCTACGAGAACTTCAAGGCCCTTACCGCCTCGCGCTACCAGTTTAACGAGTACAGCCAGGATGAGGGCTACCTGTCGGGGACGCTGCTGTGGAGGCTGCTGCCGCACCTCACGGCAAGCCTTGCCACCGACGGAGCGCTGGCCAAGCTGCACAGCAACCTGGCCAAGAACAGCCGGGTGGACCGCCTGTCGTCGCTCAGCACACTGGCCCTGCAATACAAACGACCACGCATCAGCCTTAGGGCCAACCTGTTGGCAACGTTCGTCACCGAACGCGCCTGCGACAACCCCACCGACATACACTACCGCCGCCTGTCGCCCTACGCGGGCATCACCGTCAAACCTTTGGGCCGCAGCAACCTGCGGCTGCGCTACTTCTTCAAGGAAAACTACCGCGTGCCCAATTTCAATGAGATGTACTATTTCGTGACGCCCCTCGACTCGCTGCAGCCCGAGCGCGCCAGCCAGCACAACGTAGGCATCACGCTGCCGCTCACCACACGCATCGGCCGCGATTCGCTGTCGCGCCGCACGTGGTCGCTTACCGTCGACGGATACCACAACAACGTGAAGGACAAGATTATGGCCGTGCCGCGACAGAATATGTTTATCTGGTCGACGATGAACCTGGGGCTGGTCGACGTCAGGGGGCTCGACGTGAAGGGCTCGCTCGACTGGCAGTGGCGGCAGGCGGCGCTCAGCGTCACACTGACCTACAGCCGGCAGAAAGCCGTGGACCGCACCGACCCCGACAACCCCAAGACCTACGGCCATCAGATACCCTACACGCCTCGTCACAGCGGCGGAGCCGCGCTATACCTGCAGAACAAGTGGGTCAATGTCGGCTACAACTGTATGCTGGTAGGCGAACGCTACAGCCAGCAACAGAACCACGACGAGACCCGCCTGCCGGCATACGCCGACCAAGGCATAACGCTGGACCGCACATTTGAGCTGCCGATAGGCGACCTTCGCCTGCAAGCCCAGGTGCTCAACCTGTTCGACGTGCAATACGAGGTGGTCCGCTCCTACCCTATGATGGGCCGCAACTTCAGGATAAAAGCAATATATTCCTTCTAACCCCCAACCCCTCCCAACCCTCAATTAAACCCTAAACCATTAAACACCAAATCCTTAAACCTTAAACCCTTTATCCCTTAAACAATGAAAAAAACACTTGTCACAACCATCTTAGCCCTTTCGGTGGCAACGATTGCCACTCTTTTCGCCTCCTGCAAGCCCGAGGAAGAGAAGCCTGTGCCGGGCAATACCGACGAGGTCGATTTCGAGAACCCACGCTATATGGCGGCAGACGGCAACAACATCTTCATTACCTGCTACTACCCTATGGCCGTGGTGCGGTTCGACAAGGCGCAGAACGCCTTTACGGGCATCTGCGAACTCGGCGGGTTCCATCCCGAAGGCATAGCCGCTGTCGGCGGCAAGCTCTACATTGCCAGCAGCAACATCTCGGACGAGAGCGGCAACTACAGCTACAACAACAAGCTGTATGTCGTCGACATAGCCACCTTCAAGCTGGTGGACAGCATCAGCACCGAGCGCAACCCCAACATCGTCAAGAGGTTGGACGACAGCCATATAGTCTTCAACACGTGGAATGTCTACAACGGCTCGACCGTAGTCAGCGAGGGCAGCACCTACATCCTGAACACAGAGAGCAAGGAGATAGTGGACCTGAACGTGGCGATGTATGACTTTGACGTGTACGGCGGCGACATCTACGGCTATGAAAGCTCTTACACCTCGGGAGCGACATTCTACAAGGCTGACGGCGCCACCCACCAGGTGAGCGAGATTCTCGACGGCTTCAGCACCTCCGACGGCATCTATGGCCTCAGCGTCAACCCCTGCAACGGCGACATAATCGTTATGTCGAACGGCAACTATATATCGGCAGGCGACTGCTATGTGTTCGCCAACGACGGCAGCACCCGTATGGGCCCTGTGCAGATGGGACTTCTGCCCAAGAAGGCTGTGGCCTTGGATGCCTCCACCCTGCTGGTTATGAACGAGGGAGGCTGGGGCTCGAACAACGCCGGCATAAGCCGCGTAGACGTGAGCAACGCCTCGGCGACAGTCGATTACTTTGCCGACAACAATGGCCGTGGCTTGGGCGACGTGGCGCAGGACATCCTCGTTGCCGACGGCAAAGCCTTCATAACCGTGACCTTCAGCAACAGCTTGGAGGTTATGAACACCGCCACGGGCAAATCGACACGTATCGCCACCACAAAATAACCGGATTCACTCATTATCTGTATATATCCCGAGTGCCGCCTTGTGGCGGCATTCTTTTTTTTCCGCCCTACAAAATAAAAAGGCCCGGGCTGCGTTTTTCCATAATAAAAACAGACACAATGAATACCATAGACCTTCTCAACAACCACCGCAGCATACGCAAGTTCCAAAGCCGCGCCATCGAGCCTGACAAGATGAACCGCATCCTTGAGTGCGGAATGCGCGCCTCAAACACTGGCAATATGCAGATATACAGCATTATAGTCACACAGCAGCCCGACAATGTCGCCGCCCTGTCCAAACTGCATTTCGGCCAGGGAAGCACCACGCCAGCCTTCCTGACGATATGCGTCGACGTGAACCGCTACCACCATTGGTGCCGCTTGCGCGGCTGCGACGAGCCTTACGGCAACTTCCTCTGGCTGATGTCGGGCACCGTAGACGCCTCGCTTGCAGCGCAGAACATCTGCGTTGCCGCCGAAGCCGAAGGACTGGGATTCTGCTATCTCGGCACTGTGATGTACAACACCAAGGCCATTGCCGAGCTGTTAGAGCTGCCTAAAGGCGTGGTGCCTGTCGTTACACTCTGTATGGGCTATCCCGACGAGCAGCCGGCCCTGAGCGAGCGCCTGCCGTTGGAAGGCGTTGTGCACGACGAGAAATACCACGACTACAGCGACGACGATATCGAGCGCATACACCGCATCCGCGAGGAATTTCCCTTCAACCAGGAGATGGTGCGACAGAACGGCACCCGCAACCTGGCCGAACTGTTCACGAAGATACGCTATCCCCATAAGAACAACGTCGCCATATCACAGGCCCTGCTCGACTTTGTCGAACAGGCCGGAATGATGGAGCAGTAAATTAAAACAGCTGGTCCTTCTTATAGACAAGCCGCCTCATTGCAATGAATATACCCTTACCTCCTGCTGTTTGCAGTCAGGCATAGCCATACCTACAGGAGCATTGATGTATGTGGGGTCACAAACAATATAACGGCCGTCGTCAAGGTCAAGATAGTCTCCATCGACATTTGTTTTAAACTTCACAGCCGTTGCCAGATGTCCAGGAAAATGTAGCAACACCACATCCAAGTCAAGAAGGTCACGTACAAGGATACTAAACAAGATACTTCGGTCTTCACAGTCGCAGAAGGGATAATAGAGGCTTTCGTCAGCAAAAAGCGACCGCTCACTGCCAAATTGATCATCGTCAGTCTTATACTCAAAAGCCGTTTGCACCCAGTTGAGGAACATCTCTGCTTTCTGTAATTCACTTTTCCCTTGTAGTAGGTTACGTAACTTAGGATACAGCAACCGTTTGGCCTCACCGCTCAACGAAGCATTGGCATACACGTCCCAAGAAGATGCAATTTTTGGATAGTCATTATAATAGGCAATCAAATTGCTGTTGACCTCACTGTTAACGGTTAGAGACGAATACCTTTTTGAACGCAAAGTTCTCCGTTTACAAGCTTTATATTCAAGTTTAGGACTTCTGGCCACACGAAGGCTTGACAGGTTTTCTCCAGGAAATGCCCTGTCTAATACTTGCAATTCGGTATCGTCTTGGTCATTTTCTGTAACAAGGAAATACACGGTACTGTCTAACACTATATATGGCAGGTTGAACACCAGCACATCGAATGGCATCCATATCTGAAGCACGTCCTTACCCGATTTAGCCATACGAGTATGATAGCCCGACTGTGTCAGCAACCAATGTTGAAGCAAAGTCACCTCATTTTGTCCACTGACTACACTTTTCGCTATATCTTTACACAACGTAATATAGCCCCAGTCACCGACGCCAAGACTCTTTTTCGCATTTAAGCAGTCCGACAGCAAAGCATCATAGTTCCCGTTGGATAGTTCTTCCCACGCATTGCTGAGCGTCTCGCCTTCAACATCTTTTAACACGAATGGTTTTCCTTGATGCATTGTCAATGTGGTTCCATAGTACATTATCTTCTTTGTATTGTCCGGTAAAGTCGGTTGAGGTTCAGGTATCGGGACGTCGGGCACCGGCTTAGGTGCTGGCGTGGGAACCACTTCTTTGTGGGGTATAACAACAGATTGTGGTTTCACCTCAGGGGCCACTGGTTGCTGTGGAGGCTTGGGTTCCTCTGGAGGTTTCACGGCAGGGTGCTTACCTATTGTAGCCCACGCCGTCTTAACAAACTCGGCATATTCCTCGTTGGCTTTCTTTCGGAACGCCTGATAGTCGTCAATCGTTTTCTGACGGTAACGGCTGTAATTCTCCGTTGCCTGCTTCTTCCAAGCCTCGTATTCCTCCTGTGGTGTTTGCGCAGCTAAAGTAGATACAAAAGCTGCCAATAAAAATATTATCAATCGTTTCATCTCACTAAACATTTCTGTGGATTATATCCTTCAATCCTTACAATGTATACTCCTGCGACGGGAACCGTAAAGGTTTGTCGATCGGCAGCACGTCCGACATTGCCAATACATCGACCAGCAACATCATAGACCATTATCGTATGCCCAGCAGCACCGGAAGCAACAACCTCCTTTCCTGACACATACACCAGTGGGTGACTATCAACCTCCTCTATTCCAACATTAGGTTCAAACAAGGCCAAATATGAGGCATTGGATGTTACCGTCACGGTGCGCTGCTTTTCCTGTACTCCATCAGACCAACCGATAAAGCGGTAGCCACCAAAAGCACGGGCTTCTATTATCACCTCGCTACCGTAGGCATAGCTTCCACCGCCAACCACTTGTCCCATTGAATAGTCGTTGGCCTCCACGATAAGAGTATACATCACTGGATCAAAGACAGCAGTATATGTTGCATTGTCTGTTACAGTAATCACCCTCGGATTAGAGGTGTTACCGTCGCTCCATTGTGCGAAATAGTAATGCTCGTTGGCTGTAGCCGTGATAGTTACAGTTTCACCAATGTAATAGGTGCCACTACCTTCCACTCTTCCGCGTGTGGTGTCATTGGCATTAACGATTATCTGGTATTGTTGATCTTGCTCGAATATTGCTGTAAAGGCAGTGTCGCTGGTCAGCGTCAGCAGGCGCGGATTGGTGGTGTTGCCGTCGTTCCACTGCACAAAATGGCTGTGCTGCACGGCAGTGGCAGTAATTGTCACCTGCGACAGGTAGTTGTATTCTCCCCCACCCTGCACACTGCCCAACGTGCTGTCGTTACTATTGACGGTGAGAAAGTAGTTATTCACGGCGAAGATTGCTGTCACCGTGGTGTCGCCGGTCAGGGTCACCGTACGCGGGTTGTCGGTCGCACCATCGCCCCATTGGACGAAGTGATAGCCGTAGTTGGGTGTTGCTGTCACCACCTCTGTCAAGTTCGTCGGCTTGGTGTGCGCGACTGTACCCATCACGCTGTCGTTCACCTGTGCAGTAAGGCCCACAAGTATGGCCGTCAGCACGGTGTCCTGTGTCAACGTGAAGGTGACAGGGTTCGCTGTACTGCCGTTGCTCCAGCGTAGGAAGTGATAGTCCGTTGTGGGCAACGCCGTGAATGTGAGTTGTGTTAGGTAGTTGAATGAGCCTCCCGTGTTGGCCACCGCGCCGCGTGTGTTGTCGTTCACGTTGCAGGTGGCAGTGTACTGGTTGGGGGCGAAACTGGCCGTGAAGACTGTGTCTTGCAGCACCACCACGCGACGCGGATTCTGCGTGTTGCCGTCTTGCCACTGCGTGAAGTGGTAGCCGTAGTTGGCAATGGCCGAAATCCACACTGCCGTATTGTAGTCCACGGTGTCGGTTCCGTTGGTGCTGCCCATAGTGGCATCGGTGCTCGCCACTTCGACCGTGTGGCGATCGATGGCGAAGTGGGCAGTGAACAAGGTGTCGCGTGTCACCGTGATGGTCCTCGGGTTGTCCTCTATGCTGTCGTTCCACATCGTGAAATGGTAGTGCGGTGTCGGCACTGCCATCAGCGCCACCTGGCTCAGGTAGTTGTACGAGCCGCCACCCGTAGCGCTACCTAATGTCACATTGCTGCTATTGGCGGTGACGAGGTAGCTGTTGTAACCGAACTGCGCCGTGTATTGGGTCGAGTCGGTCACCACCACGCTGCGCGGGTTCTCCGTGTTGCCGTCTTGCCACTGGATGAAGTGGTAGCCGTAGTAGGCCGTCGCCGTCAGCGTGGCGGTGCTGTTGTGGTTATAGGTGCCGCTGCCGCTCACGCCACCCATATTTGTGTTGCTGCTCGCGACACCTACAGGATAGCTGTTGATGGCGAACTG
>CAJOMZ010000048.1 GCA_905236645.1 uncultured Bacteroidales bacterium | reverse complement strand
CAACAGGATTCCAGCCTTTTTTAAACTCAATCCGACTGGACTCCACTTTTCTCTTATTCAAGAGGTCTTCTATGTTGATAGGTAGAGACATAACTTTTAATATAACGTAACTGTTGGCAAAATATTGTTTTTAGGCTCTTTTTTTCTACTCGGTGTTGCACTTGAAACTGGAATTTAAGCAAACACAACGGTTGAAATAACACCCTCGGCCAAAAATGATGATGGGGAGAAAAGTAGGGAGAAAAGTAGGGAGAAAATCATAAACATTATTCGGGAAAATCCATCCGTGACCCAATTTGAGTTGTCAACTATTCTACAAATATCCACCAAAGCCATAGAAAAACAAATAAAAAACTTAAAAGAGGATGGAATAATACGCCGTGTTGGACCTGACAAAGGCGGTCATTGGGAGGTTGTAAATGACAACCACAAGCACTAACGGAAAAAGCAAAAACAAGATAAACTATGCACAGGAGGTGAATTTTCGTACTTCACCTCCTTGTTTTTTGAAAATATGGCCAAACTATGGCCAAAACTGGGATATAAAAGAAATTGCAAAATCTCTTTGGTGCCCGGAACAGGACTTGAACCTGCACTCCTTTCGGAACACGCACCTGAAACGTGCGCGTCTACCAATTCCGCCACCCGGGCTGGTAGGATTCCAATCTCTCGGAATCTGATTGCGGGATGCTTACTGATTGTCGTCAGCTCTTTCCCTTTTCGGTGCCCAGGACAAGACTTGAACTTGCACGCCTGAATCGGCACTACCCCCTCAAAGTAGCGTGTCTACCAATTCCACCACCTGGGCAATCTTTCTCTTGAAAGCGGGTGCAAAAGTACTACATTTTCCGGAATGCACAAAATATTTTTTTGATTTTTCACAAGAACGGCATCTAATTCATTATGACATAGAACAATAAAAACGAAAATAAAAAGCGGAGCATCATTCATACGCTTCGCTTTTCATTGAAAATTCGCCGATGGAAATCGAGAATTTCGGGGTGATTTTCATCGTAGGCGAGACACCTGCGTGCCACACTGAAATAAGAGCACGGCGCCTGCGTGCCGAACTGTTTGCCGGCAGGATGCCGGCGACTCAATCAATCATCGCCTTCAATCACGTCCTCGTCGTCCACGTCGTAGTCGCCTGGATCGTCCTCGCTTTCAGCGTTTCCGCCCATACGCAGCAGGAAGTTGGGCACCTCCGTGCGGCTGGGCGAGATGCGGTAGCGGTAGTCGCCCTGGTCGCCTTTGCCGCTCACGTGACGCTTGTCGGCCGGCAGTGCCTTGATCATATCCACCCATTCGCCCACCGAGCTCTGGATAAGCATCTGCTGGCTGTTGAACTCATAGTTGAAGTAGTACCAGTGGTCGGAAGCCACCTGGATATAAAGGATCAGGTACACGCCGTTGCCGCGCCTGTAGAGCTGTGCTTTGACGCGCGTGGACAGGTGCAGCTGCTTCTTGCCGACCATAGCGAGCGAGGCCACGCCGTCATAGCGGTAGCCAAGCGTCGGGTCGTAGGTCCAGTCGAGGCCTTCAATGAGGATGGTATTTTCAAACTCCTTGGGCATCTTGTCATAGAAGCCGCTGCTCACATAGTTGGTGTAGGCCTCGGCGCCGTTCTCTGGCCCCATATAATACGACATAGCCCTGCGTGTAACCTCATTGCCAGGTTGCGACGGCGACAGGCGCAAGTCGTCGGCAATGGTCTGAGCCATAGTGCCCAGCACCTTCTCGTCTATCGGGAAGGTGAAGCCGAAGATGCTGCCAATCTCGATGTCGCCATCCTTCTTGCCGCTCATCGTGGCCGTGCCATACGAGAAGAGGCTCACCAGATTCTGCTTGACGTTGAAGTTGATGGGGCCTTCGCCTGTCATCTCGCAAGTCTGTGTGTTCAGTGTCAGGTACTTGTCGACGACATTCTCGGGATCCTGAATCTTCTCGGCCGAAGCAATCATATATTCGTGCTTGTCGTTGTCGTAGGTCACAAAGCCGTAGGCCCCCATCAGCTCATTGTCGGCGGCGCGTTCGGCGGTGAGGAAAGCCGGATAGGGCTTCATATCAAGCTTGTTGAACAGGATGGACGCCGTGATGCGGTTGCCCTTCCAGTCGGTAGGAATCTCGGGCACGGCCACCAGTATCTGCCTTGGATCCAGATAGCTCGAGTAGGCCAGCAGGCCCAGTTCGGCATTAGTGGTGCACTTGTGCAGCAGGCGCACACCGCCGTCGAAGAAGTAGAACTCCTTGTCGGCCTCCACACGCACATTGCCTGCAAAGCCGAAGGCACTGTTGAGCGTAAAGTTCGCGCTGTCGGGCACATAACCCTTGCCCACCGACACGCCGCGGCCGTCGGGCGCTATCTCCGACAGATAGATCTTCTGCTTCTTGTTGTCGACATCCACATAGTCGATATAGCCCTTGCCGCTGTACTTGTTGCCGCCCGCAAGGATGACGTCGGCGTCATATATCAGGTGATAGCGGTTCTCGCGGTTGGCCAGAATCTGCGAGTGCTTCAGCAGGTCGATGGCACCGCCCTGGCGTATGTGCAGCGTGTCGCCTCCCGGGGCGATGACAGCATCGGCGCTGTTGACGGTAAACACCTGGCGGCAGCTGAGCTGGCCCGCATTGTAGAGATAGGTCGAGCGCACAGCGTGGAAGTTGAGGCTGTCCTTTGTAGGATCGGTCGAGACGAACAGCGCCCCCGGCTGCTCCTTGCGGGCAAAGCGTTCGCGCAGCGTCAGGCCCTCCAAGCCTTGCGAGCTCTCGCTCTTGCTGTTGATGAGGTCAAGTTCCTTCTTGTCAATCTCCCACGAGAACTTGTCGACGTATGCCGCATACTGCAACAGCGGCAGCTGCGTGCGGCCCAGGTCGGAGTTGGCTGTGAAGTCGGCGCGGCGCTTCACATAGTCCACGTGCGACTTCATATCGGTAGCGTAGAATGCAATGTTGTTGTACACATCCGAGCGCAGCGTGAAGGCCGTGACGTTGCTGTACATATCCTTGGGCTGCAGCGCGAAGCGCACCGATTCCAGCGTGCCCTCCTTGATGGTCACGGCACCCGACGCGTAAGCTCCCTCGGGCTTCAGCACCACGTGGCCCGCCAGCAGCGCGTCGTTGTGGTACATCTTGAACTGCGGGCCGTTCTTGAGCTGCGCCACGCGCATCGAGTCAACGTAGGGATACCAGCGCTGCATCGCGCGGCTGTTGCGGATGTCGGGAAACGCGCCCTGCTCCTTGACATAGAACGTGTCGCTCACCGAAATCATCGAGTCGGGCATAAAATAGATAGTCTTCGACTGAATGACCGACGTCAGATAGTCCACCTGGCCCTCGGCGCGGAAACCGCGATAGCTGAGGTCCAATTTATTGGTAAAGTGGCCCTTGCCGCCATAAGCGTCATATCCGCCGCGAGGGGTCTTGCGCACAAAGCCCAGCGAATAGTCGGGCTGCACCTTCAGCGGCTCCACGATGTCGGGAAAGATGCCCGCCGACGTCAGCACACCGTTGAAACTCAAGCTGTCGGTCACAAAGTCGACCATATTCTTCACCACAAAGGGATGGATGGTATAGTAGAAGCGGTCGCGCACATACGCCCCGTTATGGATATCCTTGCGGTCGTAGTACACATAGCTGTCCTTCAGGCTGGTGAATATGGGATACTGCTCCGCAACCTCCTTCAGTCCACTGTGGTTGTCGCTCTGGTCTATCTGCAGATGCCCCACCAGGTTGTGGAGCGGCGTGTAGACGATGTGCTCCTCCTGCGGGTTGTTGAACTGCGTGACGTAGAAAATCATTGAGTCCACCTGCGGCAGGTCAAGCTTGAACGCATCGTAGAGGAACGTGGCGTTGGTGGCATAGAATATGAAGCGGCCGGCATTGATGCGGCCATTGAAGTTGATGTCGCGGTTCTTGCGCACCACCAGCTCGCCCTGGTTGGGATAGATGACCACCTGCTGGCTGTCGCTGAGCACGAATTTCTCCACGCCGTGCACATTGAGCGAGTTGGTGGCGAGGTCGAGCTCGGCGTTGTTCTGCTTGGCCGCCGACTCGAATATCAGCGCGTCGTAGTCGTAGTCCTTGCTCTTCGCGCTGGCCTTGGCATAGTCCACCAGCTTGTCGTTGACATACACCTTGCCCTGCGCCTCGTTGTACGACACCAGGCCCGACTTGGCCAGCGTGTGTATCATCGACTTGGCCTGCATAATATCCATCTTGATAGCCTTGGCAAACTCGTCCATATAGAAATCGTATGTCATACCACGCATCTGCATATAGCGGTACACGCGCAGCACAGGGTTGACCTGGTCGATGCCTTGAATCTCGCGGAACTTGCGCTCCGAATAGTAGCTGTTCGACTCGAACGTCGAGTAGCTCTGGTCGCCCGACGCGCCAAGCATTGCGAAGTCGAGCTTGTCCTCGTTCATCTTCCACACAATCGACTCGCAGTACATATCCAGGTTGTGGTACGAGTTCGAGTAGGGACTGTAGTAGTTGCGGCGCGAGTCGTTGATGAGGTGCACCTGCTTCTCGTTGGCAAGGTAGCGCATCGTGATGCCGTTGTTGTATATCGAATCGCCGTCAATGTAAATCTTCACCGCGGCATTCTCCGACACTATGCGCGTAGAGGTGATGGTGAACTTCACTGAATTGACGGTGATGAAAGGCTGCCCCTGGCGGTAGAAGATGAGCGTGGCGGGGTTCTTGGTGTCGGACGTGATGAAGCGCGAGCCGTTCATCATAAAGCTTCCGCTATAGTCCACGCCGGGCAGTATATCCTTCATCTTGAAGTCCTTCTGGTAGGAGCGGAACTTGGGGAACGAATACTTGTCGGGCTCCATCCTGGCGCTCAGCGCCTCCTCGACGCGGCCGTAGATGGGCTTCGAGAAATAGCTGGTGTTGGTGAACTCGACCGAGTCGGCGTTGAACTTAGGAAACTTGGTTACAGCCTCATAGCGGCCCAGATTGGCCCAGCACTGCGTGGTGGGGATGCCCGTGCGGTCCCAGTTGAGGCGCCCCCCCTGCCCCTTCCACAGATTGTCGAAATAGTGGTATACGCCACAGGTCCCGTAAATGGTCCCGTTGTCCTTGTCCGAACTGTAATACAGCTCTATAGGCTTGTCGACGACAACCTTGATCTCGTTGCCCTCAAGCAGCAGCCTGTAGGCGCAGCCCGACTGCATCTGCCACGTGCACGAACGCGACGCGTAGAGCGTGCGCGACGCCACGAAAGAGGCCGTGAACTCAATGAAGTCGGTGAAATCCTTCACCTTCTTGTTGCGCGACTGGATATACTCGATCGACGCTATCCACTGGCCGAAGTTGGCCTCGCCCCCTTCGGCGGCCATCTTGTTGAACACCGAGATAAAATTATATACATCAGGATGTTGGCGCACCTTGAGCTTGAGCACCGTGTTGCAGATGGCCGTCACACGGCCCTGCATATCGGCCCCTAACCGACCGTATTGAGCCGAAAAAGCGCCGATCAGCTTGGCATTGTCGGCCTTCTTCTCCTTGTCCGACGTGGCCTGGTCAAGGTAAGCCTGCATCTCGGCAGGCAGGTCCGACTGCGTGAACTGCGTTATGCGGTCCTTCTGGCCGAAGGCTGCGCCGGCAACGGCACTGAAAACAAAAAGCAAAACTATGTGTTTGAATCTCATAATGATATATTTTTCTATGATAAAGTCAACATTCTCTCTAACGCAAAAAGCGCCCAAAAAGTACGCACCCCGCAAATTTTTCGCCCTGCCCCCACCCTGCTTTCGCCCTACCAACTCCGTCCGTTGTACAATACTTGTACAATATATGTACAATTGGTAAACGTACAAATATTGTACAAGTATTGTACATATATTGTACAACGGACGGAGTTGGTACCTTGAAGGCCTGAGGATGAGGCGGTTATGAAACGGTGCCGAAACGAGGGCGTTTTAGGCTTAAAACGCTGAATTTCTTGAAGTTATGCGTAATTTTGGTTTTCCGGGCCCTTTTCGGAGGCATTTTTGTGGTAGTTTGGAATGCGGGGTTTAACAATCCTGGTTTTACGTCGACGGCCCCCGGCGACTTTGGCACTGCCGCGCGCTGTCCGTCGGTCATTTGCGGGTCGAGGCGCGCATTTCGAAAAAATGTCGTATTTTTGCATCTTGAAAACAAAACCCAACCGATGCAGTTATTCTTTACAGAAGACATAGAATCAGGCGTTTGCACACTGAACGAAGAGGAGTCGAAGCACTGCGTGAAGGTGTTGCGGATGGGCGTTGGCGACGAGCTCTGCGTCACCGACGGCGGCGGAACGCTGTGCCGGTGCCGCATCATCGACGCCCACCCCAAGAGCTGCACCGTCGAGGTGGTGGAGCGTCTCTGCGACTACGGGCGCCGACCCTACAGGCTTCACATAGCCGTGGCGCCGACGAAGAACAGCGCCCGTATGGAATGGTTCGTCGAGAAAGCGGTGGAAATGGGCGTCGACGAGATTACGCCCATCGTCTGCGACCACTCGGAACGCTGCACGCTGAAAGCGGAGCGTTTGGACAAAATCGTGGTGAGCGCTATGAAGCAGTCGCTCAAGGCGTTGAAGCCCGCAACCAACGGCCCGACGGCGGTGAGGGAACTGCTGCGGCGCCCCTTCGACGGACAGAAGTTCATAGCCTACTGCGACGGCGACAACCGCACGCCGCTGCACAGCGCCTATAAGCCTGGCAGCAACGCACTGATACTCATAGGCCCCGAGGGGGACTTCAGCCCCGAGGAGGTGCAGCTGGCGCTGGCCGCCGGCTTCACGGCCGTAACCCTTGGCGAGAGCCGCCTGCGCACCGAGACGGCTGCTGTGGCTGCAACGGCATTCTTCAACTTAATCAATTGAGAAGCAATGAAAAGAATAGCACTTACACTACTACTCGTTTCGACTCTCGGCGCCCAACTCGCGGCGGCCCAGGGGCGCACCCAGATAGCCCTGCTTAAATACGGCGGCGGAGGCGACTGGTATGCCAACCCGACATCGCTGACCAACCTGATTGCCTTCTGCAATGCCGACGCCAAGATGGGCCTCGACCCGCAGTATGCCACCGTCGATGTGGGCAGCAGCGAGATTTTCAACTATCCCCTGCTCCACATCACAGGCCACGGCAATGTGGTCTTCTCGTCGCAGGAGGCCCAGAATCTGCGCAACTATCTGATTGGCGGCGGTTTCCTGCACATCGACGACAACTACGGCCTGCGCGAGTACATAGTGCCGCAGATGAAGAAGGTGTTTCCCGAGCTCGACTTTGTGGAGCTGCCCTTCAGCCATCCCATATACCACCAGAAATACGACTTTCCCAACGGGCTGCCGAAGATTCACGAGCACGACAACAAGCCGCCCAAGGGCTACGGCCTGATTTGGGAGGGACGGTTGGTGTGCTTCTTCACCTGGGAGTGCGACCTCGGCGACGGCTGGGAGGACCAGGATGTGCACAACGACAGCCAGGAGACACGCCTCAAGGCCTTCAAGATGGGCGAGAACATTGTGCGCTACGCATTTACGAACTGAATGGCGGTAGTGCGTTCACGGGGAGTTAAAGTGAGTTAAGTGGAGTTAAAGTGACAGGTGTATCGGCCGGTACATTTGTCCCTTGGCTTTTTTATCTCCCCTTGACTCCCCATAGTTTCTTTAACTCCCCCCACCCCACATCCATCCATTTTTTTTGAACATTCTACGCGCAATATAAAATAATTTCGTATCTTTGTAACTTTAAAAGGATATATAAAACAGATATAACACAATGGAAGACAACAGATTGTTTAACGAATTCCCGCCAGTTTCGACCGAAAAATGGGAAGAAGTGATTAACAAGGACCTCAAAGGTGCCGATTATGAGAAGAAGTTGGTGTGGAGAACCATTGAAGGTTTCAAGGTGAAGCCCTACTACAGAGCAGAGGATTTGGAAAGCATTGAGTATCTGGACTCCAACCCGGGCCAGGCTCCATATACGCGCGGCAAGCAGGCCGACAGCAACGTGTGGGACATACGTCAGGACATCACCGAGACGGACCCCGCCAAGGCCAACGCCTTCGCCCTCGACGCTGTGAAGCGCGGCGCCACGGCAGTGGGATTCTGCGCCAAAGCCATTGAGACCGAGGAGCAGATGGCTACACTGCTGAAAGACATCTATCTGACAGCCGTGTCGGTGCACTTCAACTGCTCGAAAGACTATCTGAAGACCCTGCAGCTCTTTGTGGCCGTGGCCAGGAAGAACGGCTTTGACACCAAGGAGATTAAGGGCACCGTCAACTTCGATATTTTTGCCCACGCTTTGAAGCACGGCGCCTTCCGCAAAGGCGAGGACGGCGACTATGCCGAGGCTGTGGAGCTGCTGAACTATGCCACGGAGAACCTGCCTAAGTTCCGCGTGTTGGCTGTGAACGGCAAGCTTTTTGCCAACGCCGGCTCCAACATCGTGCAAGAGCTGGGCTTCTCGTTGGCCGAGGCCAACGAGCTGCTGGCCAAGCTGAGCGACAAGGGCTGCAACGTTACAGCCGTGGCCAAGAACATCGCCTTCAACTTTGCAACAGGCGGCAACTATTTTATGGAGATTGCCAAAATCCGCGCCGCACGTATGCTGTGGAGCAAGATTGTTGAGCAGTACAAGCCTGAGTGCGACTGCGCGTGCAAGGCTTACATCAACGCCACATCGCTGACTTACAACAAGTCGATCTTCGATCCCTACGTCAATATGCTGCGCACCACCACCGAGACGATGAGCGCCGCCATTGCCGGCGCCGATTCTATCAGCGTGGCTCCGTTCGACATTGCCTTCAAGGAGGCCGACGACTTCAGCTACCGCATTGCCCGCAACCAGCAGCTGCTGCTGAAAGAGGAGTCGTATTTGGACAAGATCGTCGACCCCGCCGCCGGCAGCTACTATATCGAGAATCTGACAGATTCCATAGCCCAGTATGCTTGGCAGAACTTCGTGGCCATTGAGGACAAGGGCGGTTTCGCCGCCGCTATCCGCGAAGGCTTTGTCCAGGACGAGATTGCCAAGACCGCACAACAGCGCGATATGGACATCGCTACCCGCAAGACCACCATCATCGGCACCAACCAGTACCCCAACCTTACGGAGACGATGAACGCCAAGATCGAGAAGAAAGAATGCTGCTGCTGCCACTGCGAGAAGGGCACAGAGATAAAGACCATAGAGCCTTACCGTGGCGCCGAGGCCTTCGAGCACCTGCGTCTGGCCACCGAGCAGTCGGGCAAGCGCCCCAAAGTGTTCCTGCTCACCTACGGCAATCTGGCTATGCGCCGCGCCCGTTCGGGTTTTGCCACCAACTTCTTCGGCGTTGCCGGCTACGAGATTGTGGACAACAACGGCTTTGCCACCGCTGAAGAGGGCGTGAAGGCCGCTTTGGAGCAGAAGGCTGACATAGTGGTGCTCTGCTCGTCGGACGACGAGTATGCCGAAATCACCGAGACGGCTTGCAAGCTGTTGAAAGGCAAGGTCAAGTCGATTGTGCTGGCAGGCTTCCCCAAAGATATGGTCGAGACCTACAAGGGCTATGGCGTCGACGAGTTCATCCACGTGAAGACCAACGTGCTGGAGTCGCTCACCGGCTTCCAGAAGCTGTTCGGAATAATGTAAAAAGAAGACACGTATTGTTTCAATGAAAAGGGAAAGGTTCCTCGCGGGGGACCTTTTTTGATGGTAAAAGCAACGGCACAAAGGCTATGACATCGCGCTACCCGCTGATAGACCGCTACATACTGGGCAAGTATATCAAGAACTTCTTGCTGTGGTTTATGCTTATCATCGTCATTGTCATCACGTTCGACGTGTCGGAAAAGCTGGACGACTTTCTCAAGAACCAGGCTCCAATAGACGAGATTATATTCAAATACTATCTCAATTTCATCCCGAACTTCTTCAACCTGTACGGGCCGCTGTTTGTGTTTATCTCGACGCTGTACTTCACCTCCAAAATGGCTGGCAACACGGAGATCATCGCTATCCTGAGCAGCGGCATAAGCTACCGCCGTATGCTGAGACCCTACCTGCACGGCTCGTTGATTCTTGCCGTGGGGATTCTGCTCATAGGCAACTTCGTTATCCCGCGCAGCAACATACAGCTCAAGATGTTTGAGGACCAGTACATCCACACTTCAAAGCGCAGCTACTACAGCAACCTGCACTTTCAGACGGCTATGGGCGTGCAGGTGAGTTCGTTCAACTATGACGTCAACGAGCAGAGCGCCATCTTCTTCCAGCAGGACACGTATGACAAGGGCGGCAAACTGAAGCAGCGTGTCAGTGCCAACAAGATAATATACGACACCGTCGAACACCTGTGGAAAGGACAGGGAGTGACCGTGCGCACCTTCGACGGCGACAACGAGACAATGAGGACCTACCCGAAGTCGAAGCTGAGGCTCAAGCTTTTGCCCGACGACTTCAACCAAGCTTCGAAGCAGATAAGCACGATGAACAGCGTGGAGCTGTACCATCACATACAGCGCGAGAAGATTCGTGGCTCGGGGGCTGTGACGGCAGCCAAGCTTGAATACTACCAGAGGTTGCTCAACCCACTGGCTTTCATTGTTATGACCTTTATCGGTGTGGCCATATCGTCGCGCAAGACCCGCGGCGGACTGGGCGTGCATCTGGCCATTGGCATCACGCTGGCATTCGGACTCATAGTCTTTATGAGGGTGTGCACCGTCTTTGCCGAGAACGGCAACCTGCCGCCCTTCCTTGCCGTCCTGCTGCCACAGCTGACCTTCGGCATCGCAGCACTGATACTAATAAGGAAAGCGCCTAAATAAACGGGAAACGGAAAGCAGAGAGCGGGAAACGTGCAATTAATATGTAACAAATCAACATATCTACATCAAAAATGACAATACAAGAGATAGAAGAACAAATCATCGGTGAGTTCGCGAACTTCGACGAATGGTTGGACAAGTACAGTTACCTCATAGAACTGGGCAAGGACTGCCCTGTCATCGACGAAAAAGAGAAGACCGAGAGCAACCTCATCAAGGGCTGCCAGAGCCGCGTATGGCTCAGCTGCGAGTGCCGCGACGGGCGCCTGTATTTTGCCGCCGACAGCGATGCCGTCATCACCAAGGGTATCATTGCACTTCTGATACGCGCCTTTAGCGGCCAGACACCCAAGGATATACTCGACGCCGACCTGCACTTTATCGACGTTATCGGCCTTAAAGAGCACCTCTCGCCCAGCCGCTCGAACGGATTGGTGTCAATGATAAAGCAAATCAAGGCATACGCCCTGGCATACTCTTTAAAACAATAACACTATGCCCCCTAACAAAGAAACCATAAAAGACGCAGTGATAAACTGCCTGCGCAACATCTACGACCCTGAAATACCTGTCAACATCTACGACCTGGGACTGATATACAACATCGACGTAGACGACGAGCTGAACGTCAAGGTGCTGATGACGATGACAGCGCCCGACTGCCCCGAAGCCGAGTATATGTTTCGCGAGGCGAAGGATATGATCGGCTATATTGAAGGCGTGAAGAGCGTCGACGTGGAGCTAACCTTCGACCCGCCCTGGAGCTTCGACAATATGAGCGACGAAACCAAAGCCGAGCTGGGATTTTTATAGAGAAGAGGAATGTGAGAGGGACAAATCTACATATCAACATTCCAACCCTTAAACCTTAAACCTTTTTCAACCATCACAATGCGCCTGCGGAAGAAACAGAAAGTCTTTGTTGAAGCTGCTGCCCAGAAGGGCGGCAGCCTCGACTCATTGTTTTGGCAGCGCTTCCGTCGCAACCGTCTTGCAATGGCAAGTGTCTTCGTCATTGCCTTCTTTGCCCTCGTCGCCCTGCTGGGCTACCTCATCACGCCCGACCATACGCCACACTGCAACCAGCAATACCTTGAGCTGGCCTCGATGAAACCCTTTAGCCACGCCACATTCATCTATGTTGACGACGGTGTGGAGCGCGAGCACTGCGGGCCGCTGAAGACGATGCTCAACGGGCGTCCGCTCGAAGCCGAGGCCATACCTGTCTATGCCTACCGACAAGAGGGCGACAGCGTCGTTGCCGAGACCTATACCGGCTCGACGCCCAACGACGGCGAACGGCTGGCCTTCCCAGTGGAAAAAGTGAAGCAGATACGGCAACGCACCTTCATCCTCGGCACCGACACCTACGGGCGCGACATACTGAGCCAGGTGATGATAGGCAGCCGCGTCAGCCTGTCGGTAGGCTTTATAGCCGTGGCCATAGCGTTGCTGATAGGCATACTGCTGGGGTCGCTTGCCGCCTACTATGGCCGATGGGTCGACAGCCTGATAATGTGGTTTCTCAACGTGGTGTGGTCCATTCCCACAGTGCTGCTGGTCATAGCCATCACCTTCGCCCTGGGCAAAGGCTTCTGGCAGGTGTTCATTGCCGTAGGCCTCACAATGTGGGTCGACGTAGCCCGAGTGGTACGCGGCCAGGTGATGTCAATCAAAGAGAAAGAGTATATCGAGGCGGCGAGGGCGCTCGGCTACCGCACGCCACGCATCATCTTCCGCCACATTCTGCCCAACATCACCGGCCCCGTGACCGTGATAACGGCATCCAACTTTGCCAGTGCAATTTTGCTTGAAGCAGGTCTCAGTTTCCTTGGAATTGGCGTCCAACCCCCTATGCCGTCGTGGGGCAGTATGGTCAAAGAGAATTATGGACAGATACTTCTCGACAGTGCCTACCAAGCCTTCATCCCTGGCCTTGCCATAATGCTTATAGTATTGGCATTTATGCTCTTAGGCAACGGCATACGCGACGCTCTCGACATCAAGAACTGACCATTGCAGCACCAATTGCCGAAACAAAAAAGATAAAAAAACTTAAAAAACAACCTTATATAAAAAAAAAGGTGTACTTTTGCAGAAAATTTAACGCAAGACAAAGAATAAAATTAATTATTAACTTATTAAAACACAATCAAAATGAAGAATGTATTTAAATTTTTGGGCATCGCTTTCGTAGCTTGCTCGATGTTCGCTGCTTGCGGCGACGACGTTGAGACCTTCACCATCAAGGTCAACGCAAATGACAGTTCAATGGGTACCGTTACCGGTGGTGGCAAATATGAGAGTGGCGCAACTGCAACCCTCGAGGCTACCGCTAACGCTGGCTACAAATTTGTCAACTGGGAAGACAACAGCACCAACAATCCTCGCCTTGTCACCGTTACCGCTGACGCTGAGTACACTGCCAACTTCGCAGCCAACAGTGGTGTTTCCATAACCTTTGGTTCCAACAGTTGGGATGCTCAATACGTCAATGCTCAGATGTCAGGCAGTGCTATCAATGTGGCTGTAGGACAGAACAACAGCAACAGCTATCCTATTGCTGACCTTTACAAAGCCTGGGAAAGCGGTGCTCCCGCTGCCGGCACTTTCAACGCAGCTCCCGCAATGACCGTCAACAACGATAATACCGTAAGCATCAACTTTGGCAACCCCTATTTCTGGTATTTCGAGAATGGTTCGTGGGATCTCCAGGGCAGCAATGGCGGTACAATTCATACCGGTGACTGGTGGGCAAAGACCATCACACTCAACATCAGCGCTCTCGATGCCGACGCAATGACCGCCTCGATGGTTGTCAACGCTACTATGGCTCACGTTACCGAAATGGTAAACGGAGAGGGAGCACTTACCACGATCGATTTCGAGGAAGTTAGCGCAAAGGATGCCACAATGACTGTCACCAACCAGACTTTCTCCGCCGGCTCCAAAACCAACAACGTGAAATGCGCTATCGCTAAACTTGCAAAATAAAAATACATTATGAAAAGAACATTCAAATTATTCGCCATTGCGCTGGTTTCTATGATGGTTACTGTTGCCTGCAACAATGCACCCGAGGCCTCCGAGGACACCACCGCTATCGACACCCCCGCTGTTGAAGAAATGGTAGAGGATACCACTGTGATTGACACAGTCGCAGAGGAGCCCGTAGTCGAAACTCCTGCCGCCACCAAAAAACCTGCTAAAAAGCCCGCTAAAAAAGAAGCCACTCAAGTTGATGCATCAAAAATGGGCACCAACAACAATGCTACTTCAGTTACTATAAGCACGAGCAAAGGCAGTACTACAGTTAACACAAAGAATGGTAATGCCACTGTTGATGCCAGCCAAATGGGAACCAACAACAATGGCACCGCCACTACTGGTGTAAAACTGAAAACAAATTAATTTTAATAAGAACAATGAAAAAGAGTTCGGACACTTTTGCCCGAACTCTTTTATTTTAATGAGATGAAACGTCACATTCTCTTTTCCTTATTGCTAATTGTTGCAACATCCTTAACATCGTGCAACAACGACACAAAACAAATCGAAAAAACAGCCTATGGCTACCTTAACGCCACTGGCAATTATTTGACAGAAGAAGCAAGACCTTTTGCCTCTCCAGAAACACAAAAAACTCTCGATTTTCTCAAAGATGTACTTATTCCTTTGACCGACACTTCTTATATCGCGGCCAACACTCCTGCTGAAATCACCATCGACAGCATTAATCTTACCAACGAGGATTCTGCCGTTGTATTCTATACGAAAGTAACACCTTTAAAGACTCTGGAAGCTCAAATAACCGTTGTGAAATTTGATGGGAAATGGCTGGTCGACATACCTTTGGATATACCTGAAGACACTACATCCAACCAGACATTTACAGTCCCTGCAGCACCGAGTATAATAAAACAATAGCCTTGTTACTTGTTGCGGCGGATTGCAAATCCGCCGCAACAGAAAAAAAATCAAAATCAGAGCTGAAAGAGAAAAAAAATTGTTTTTCAGCACTTTCATATTCAGAATATTTAGTATCTTTGCCTTTCCGATTGTGTGGCTGCATTCCTGCCAACGCAGTAAAACACAGTCGGTTAACCTATGTTGAACCGGCGGGCAGGAGCCACAATTTTATCAAAACAATATCCTTATGGATTATAAAGAAGTAAAACCGTTAGAGGATTTCGATTGGAGTGCCATCGATTCCAAAAGCGAGAAAAAGAACCAGGCCGAGATCGACGCTCAGAGCGAGGCCTATGAAAAAACCTTCAACCAGTTCACCGAACAGGAAGTCATCGAAGGCACCATCGTATCCATCAGCGACCGTGAGGCCGTGGTGAACATCGGATTCAAGTCTGACGGTGTCATTCCGGCATCGGAGTTGCGCTACAACCCCGACCTCAAAGCCGGCGACAAAATCGAAGTCTACGTTGAAAGCCAGGAAGACGCCAACGGCCAGCTGCTGCTCAGCCACAAGAAGGCCCGCATCCTCAAATCGTGGGAGCGCGTCAACCAGGCCTACGAGAGCCAGGAAATCATCACGGGTTACGTCAAGAGCCGCACCAAAGGCGGTCTTATCGTCACCGTGTTCGACAACATCGAGGCCTTCCTGCCCGGCTCGCAGATCGACGTCAAGCCCATCCGCGACTACGATGTCTTTGTCGACAAGAATATGGAATTCAAGGTTGTCAAGATCAACCACGAGTACAAGAACGTCGTTGTCAGCCACAAAGCCCTCATCGAGGACGAGATCGAGGCTCAGAAGGCCGAGATCATCAGCCACCTTGAGAAGGGCCAGGTGCTCGAAGGCGTGGTCAAGAACATCACCAGCTACGGTGTGTTCATCGACCTGGGTGGCGTGGATGGCCTTATCCACATCACCGACCTCAGCTGGGGCCGCATCAGCCACCCCGAAGAGATTGTGCACCTCGACGAGAAGATCAACGTTGTTATCCTCGACTTCGACGAGGCCAAGCGCCGCATAGCCCTCGGTCTCAAGCAGCTCACTCCTCACCCGTGGGATGCCCTCGACCCGAACCTCAAGGAAGGCGACCACGTAAAGGGTAAAGTCGTCGTCATCGCCGACTACGGCGCATTCGTCGAGATAGTCCCCGGTGTCGAAGGCCTCATCCACGTCAGCGAGATGAGCTGGAGCCAGCACCTGCGCAGCGCCCAGGACTTTATGAAGGTGGGCGACGAGGTCGAAGCCGTCATCCTCACCCTCAACCGCGAGGAGCGCAAGATGAGCCTCGGTATCAAGCAGCTTATGCCCGACCCGTGGTTAGCCATCGCCGAGAAATACCCCGTTGGCAGCAAGCACACCGCCACGGTGCGCAACTTCACCAACTTCGGTATCTTTGTCGAGCTTGAAGAAGGCGTCGACGGTCTTATCCACATCAGCGACCTCAGCTGGAGCAAGAAGATCAAACACCCCGCCGAGTTCACCAAGATTGGCGACAAGATCGATGTCGTCGTCCTCGAAGTCGATGCCGAGAACCGTCGCCTCAGCCTCGGTCACAAGCAGCTCGAAGAGAACCCCTGGGATGTCTATGAAAGCATCTTCACCGTCGGCTCTGTCCACCAGGGCACCATCGCCTCGATGAACGACAAGGGCGCTACCGTCACGCTGCCCTACGGCGTTGAAGGCTTCGCACCGATGCGCCACCTTGAGAAGGCTGACAAGAGCAAAGCCAAGAACGGCGAAACCCTCGACTTCAAGGTCATCGAGTTCTCCAAAGAGAACAAGAAAATCATCGTCTCCCACACCCGCGTCAACCAGGATGCTGTTGAAGGCGAAGGCCGTGTCGACGACAGCGAGGCCAAGAAAGAGCGTGCTACCAAGAAGACTGTCAAGAAAATCAACGACACTCTTGAGAAAACCACTCTCGGCGACCTCGACGTACTTGCCAACCTCAAAGAGGAACTTGAGAAAGCCGACGAAGGCGAAACCAAGTAACCCGTCAATCTCAATCAATAGAAAAGGCCGCATTGCTGCGGCCTTTTTTTTGTCCCTTTAACCCCAATCGGTCATTAGACCGACAGAGGGTATAATAGACCACGAATAATGTCTCTTTATGCCATCTTTGTATTTCTTTCGGCATCTTGTCCACATCGTCATCTCGACATAGCCCGCTACGCCTTCGGTGGCGATGCGGCCAATCTGCTCGAAACAAACACAAAGCTGACATAAAGTCTAATGACCGATTGGGGGCTAAAACAGCTTTTCGTTATAGCGTTGCAACGAAATGACGTTATAACGCCGTGCGTTCTCCACTCCTTTCCCACCCTACCAACACCGTTCGTTGTCCAGTCGTTGTCCAGTTGTTGTCCAGTTGTTGTCCAGATGACTGGACAACAACTGGACAACAACTGGACAACGACTGGACAACGAACGGTGTTGGTACGGGCCAAGAAGCGTCCGGATACGAGGCATTGTGCTGCCTGAGGCGAGGCGTCGTGACGGAGTCAAGGTTCGTAGACCACTTCGACGCTGCTGCGGCCCTCTCCTATCTTGTTGAGCTTTATTTTGTTGGGTATGCAACTTAGCAGTTCTTCGCGATGCGAGATTATTCCCACGCGCCGTCCGCTCTGGCCGCTCATTTCGCTCAGCTTGCCCAGTGTGGTCATCACGCTGCTCAGGCATTCCTGGTCGAGTGTGCCGAATCCCTCGTCGATAAAGAGTATGTTGACGTTCATATCCGGACGGTTGAGCGACGACAAGGCAAGCGACAAGGCGAGCGATATCATAAACATCTCGCCGCCCGAGAGTACCGCCGCGCTGCGCACCTCGTTGCGGTTGTAGCGGTCGAGCACGAGTATCGACAGTTGCTCGTTATCTTCGCTGCAGGTCAAGGTGTAGCGTTCCGTTATCTGACGCAGGTACATATTGGCATTGGAGAGCAGGGGCCGCAGAATATAGGTCTGCACGAGGTTGCGGAAGCGTTCGCCGCCGAAGCGCTTGTTGAGCACCGACCAGTGGTCGGTCTCTTTCTGCGCTTTTTCGAAAGCCGTTTTCGCCTGGGCCGCTTTTGCTTCAAAGTCTTTGTTGGCGTTCAGCTTGGTCTTTGCCTCTGTATACAGGGCGTTCGCGGCTTTCTCGGCCTGCTCTTCGGCGTTGCGCTGTTCCTCCATCTCTCTACGGTCGGGCAGTGCATCGCCGTCGCCGAGGCCGAGGGCTGTGCGAGCCGCGTTGCAATCGGCCGTTGCATCGTCGAGCGTTTTCGACCATATTTTCCGGTCGCTTTCCTTATCGGTCAGGTATTGCCGCGTGGCCATAATCTCTTCGCGCATAGCCATAAGCCGCATCAGATAGTCGTCGTCCTTGCCGCTATGACGGCGCCACCGGGCCAGCTCGATTTCGCATCTTTCGATGCTCTCGCTGCTGTTTCTGAGCTCGTTCTCCATCACGCTGCATCGCGACGAAAGGGCGTTCCACAGTTGGACGGCCGAGCCGCCATCCTGCTTCCTGCCTATGGTTGCAACGGGCCAATCGCCGTGCTTTTCCTTTATGCCGTCACTCATTGCCTTCAACTGCCTCAGCTGCTCGCCGTCCTGCATCCAAGCGGCTGTGTCGCTCTTCAATCTCTCTTTCCGCGAATTGTACTCTTCCGCCTCTTTGCGCAGCTTGTCCGCAACGGTGTCGATGTTTTCCTTCCACGCTTGGTATGTTGGGCCGATCTGCCTGTCGAGCTTGAGCTGCATCTGCTCTATGTCGGCGGCCATTGCGGTCGCCTTTGCCGTCAAATCCTTGATGCGGTCGTCGTTCTGGCTCTTCTTCAGTTTTGCTTCCACAAGGCGTTCTATGCTTTCGGCCAGGGCCTTGTCATTGGGGCTTTTCTCCTTTACCTTGGCGTTGATGGCCTCCTGAAGCCGGTTCACCAGCCCGCGTCTCTGCAGCAGCGCTTTCTCGCTTGCCTCCACCTCACTGAGCCGTTCGGCAATGGCTTGCTCTACGTCGCCTTCCGACGATATGCCTGCCTTTTCCATACGTGGTTTCAGTGTCTGTTCCTGCCTGTCGATGCTTGCCGTGTCGTTCTGCAGGCTCGTCGTCAATGTCTTCACCTCGCCCTCCAGCACGCTGACGGCGTTGCTTATTTCCGTCAGTTCTTTCTGCGAGATGTCGGCGGCTGCTTTGGCTTGCTTTTGCTCTTCGTAGTAGGGTGTCACCAAGGCGGCGAAGTCGTCGCGTGTCAGCAACGGCTGCTTTATTGACTGGCCGCATAGCGGACACACTTCGGTACGCTCTTCGGCAATCTTGTTGCGCAGCGTCTCTATGGTCTCGTCCAGGCTGGCGTTGATTGTAGCGAAGCGTTTGAGCGATTTTTCGTATTCCTTCCTGTCGGCCTCGGCCTTTGCCTTTGCCTTTGCCAGACGCTGTTGCTGCTCCAGCTTTTGCCTGTCGAGTTTTTCCAGTTTCTGTTCTTTTTCAGACTTTTCCGCTTTCTTTTGCACCAGCGCCTTATAGTCTGTGGCCAGCTTTTCGAAGGCTTGCTTCAGCAGGTTCAGTCCGCGCAGGCTTTCGTCAAGTTTGGCTGGCTCGAGGGCATCGCGTTGCGATGTCAGTTCCTTGATGGTGGTCTCGATAATGTTTACTATGCTCTCAATCTGCTTTTTACTGTCCTCTGCTTTCTGCACGGCCTCGGTCAGTGCCGCCACCTGCTGTTCTGCGGCGGACTTTTCTCGTTTCAGCGCGTCGAGTGTACCTTGTTCGCGCTTGTATTGCCCGAGTTCGGCACAAATCACTTTTGCCTCCGAGTAAAGCGCGTCCTTGTCCTTCCGCTCCTCAACCCAACCCTTCTCCTGGTTGATGGAGGCGGCACGTCGGTTCAAAGCATCAATGCGCCACAGGAGGTCGGCGGTGAGAGCCTCGAATTCAGCCCTCAGCCGGGCCTCGTCATTGCCGATGCGGGCCAGTGCCTCTTTACCGGCTGTCAGGTCGCTCATCGTCTTCCTTATGCTGTCGGTATCGTCCCAGTCTTTGCAGAGACTCTTTTTGGTGGCGTATTCTTCGCTCTGCATTTCGGCGGCAATCTCGTCCAGTTTTGCCGCTGCCGCCGTGATTTTGCCGTTGCTCTCTTCGGCCTTTGCCACGAGTGCTATTCTGTCGTTTAGCGCTTTGCGGTTGGCGGCAGCCGCCTTCTCCTTGGCTTCGCTGTCGGCCATCTGTTCCTTGAGCTGCTCCAGAACCTCGGACGGAATGACATACTCGGCGGCTTTACCGTAGGCGCTCTTCAGTTTTTCCGAAGTCTCTTTCTTCTTGTCGTACAGGCTTTTGATTGCTTTTCCGTAGTTGGAGAAGATTGAGGTGTTCGTGAGTTTTTCCAGTATGTCGGCACGTTCTTCGCGGCCTCCGCAGAGGAAGGTGGCGAACTGGCCCTGAGCCAGCATTGCCAAACGGTTGAACTGGTCGAAGTTCATCCCGACGGCCGCCTCCACAATCCTGCCGCACTGCTCGCCCTCCACCGGTGCTTGCTCACCTGCTTTGAGCGTCCATTTCTTGCGGTTCTTGTAGTTGCCGTTGCGCATACGTGTCAATCCGAGTTCCATCTTGGCCCGATAGTCGACGCCGTCGTTGCCAACAAACACCACTTCGCTGTAGCACTCGTCCTTGTCTGTGATGCCAAGACGTGTATATTGTTCTATGCTTGTGATGTTTATCTCGTTGCCGCTGCCGCTCACAAAGGTGTTGCGGGCTCTGTTGACCACACCCTCTGTGCGAGGAGTCTTGCCGAACAACGCCATCGCAATGCCGTCGAGCAGCACCGATTTGCCGGTGCCTGTGTCGCCGAAGATAAGGAACATACGGGCAGCCTGGCCAGTGTCGGGGTCAATCATACCGGTGTCTTTCTCGAAGTCGATGTCGGCTTTGACGATAGAAGCGATGTTTCTTAGATGCAGCTCAAGAATCTTCATTTTTCCATCTCTCCTTTCTGCATTTCTGCTTCTATTTCAGCAAAGTCACTCTCCAGTTCGTCTATGTTCAGCTCGGGATATTGATCAATGATTTTCCTTACAAACTCCAAGGGGTTGGTCATCTGCTGCAGCTCTGCCACCTCGAAGTCGGGCTTTTTTTCTTCAATGTCCTCTTCCGTGCCATTCTCCCAGATTGTCTTAGGGTTGAATCTTACTTCATTGCTTGTCGACTCTAACTTGTCGTAGACGGTCTGTATGAAATCGGCAGGCAGTGCGGTTTTGCTGTCTATCCTCAGCCTTATGTAGCCGCTGCCTTTGGTGGCGCAGAAGTCGTCGATCAGGCTGTATATCTCTTCGGCCGACTGCGCCGCATCCTTGTCGATGTCGGGCAGCAGGTAGAAATGTCGCAGCTCGTTGATTGTCAATCGCTGCAGCTCTATGTTCCCGTTGTGGCGATCGATATCCACCAGGCTTACCGAATGCGGATATTGCTCGTCGCAGCTTACGTGGAGCGCGCTGCCCGAATAGCGCATTATGCCGCTCGGGTAGCTGCTGTGTCCAGAGTATTCGTCGGCCAGGTCGTGGTTGAGTGTCTGCGGACGGTGTATGTGTCCAAGCGCCAGATAGTCATAGCCTTTGCCCATCTCATCGCCAGTCAGCATCCGCAGATTGCCTATGTCGCTGTGTCCTGTATAGTCGCTGCCGCCAACGGCTTGGTGGCCCATCAGAACCACCGGTAGTCCGTCGACGTTGCACTGTTCCACATAGTCGAGCAGCGACTGCACCACAGCGGGACGGTGACTCGACATAAAGGGCAGCGCGACTATGAAGCCTGTCGGCAACTCGACGACGAAGCGCTCCTGCCAGCCGTCGTCGTGTTCAAGCGCATCTGATGCCGGTCCATAGCCGACCAGCGTCACACCTGCCATTCCCCACACTTCGCTATCGGCCTCGATGCGCGACGCCGAGTCGTGGTTGCCGGCCGTCACCACAATAGCCATCTCGGGAAACAGCCTGTGCAACTCCACGAAACGGCTGTTGAAATATGCCTTCACCGCAGCACTGGGCTGCTGAATATCAAACACATCGCCGCTAACAAGCAGAGCGTCGGGGTGGTGTGCACTGCACCATTCCTTCAGCTGCGCGAAGAAGTGGTCGTGTTCATCCACTCGGTCGTAATACTGGTACATTATCTGCCCGAGATGGAGGTCGGCTGTGTGTAGGAATCTCATAGTGAAAGGCTTGGTTTTATCGTCCCCAGCTGTCGCGGTCGAGCGAACGGTAGTTTATTGCTTCGCTGAGGTGTATGGTATTGATGTCGGGCGATGCGTCGAGGTCGGCGATGGTGCGTGCCACCTTGAGGATGCGGTCGTAGGCACGGGCACTGAGGCCAAGGCGATCCATAGCATTTTTCATCAGTTCCTGGCACTCGGCGTCGATGTCGCACCATTGGCGGAAGAGCTTCTGGTTCATCTGGGCGTTGCAGTGGATGCCTTTGTAGTTTTTGTAACGCTCTTCCTGTATCTTGCGTGCGGCGATGACGCGCTGTCGTATGACGGCACTGGGCTCGCCCAGCTTTTTCTCGGCGAGGGCCGAGTGTGGCAGAGGAGTCACCTCGATGTGGAGGTCGATGCGGTCGAGCAGCGGCCCGCTGATTTTGTTGAGGTATTTGTTAACGGCGCCGGCGTTGCAGGTGCATTCGATTGTGGGGTGATTGTAGTAGCCGCAGGGACAGGGGTTCATAGCCGCAACGAGCATAAAGGCTGCAGGGTATTCGGTAGTCATCTTTGCACGACTTATGGTGACGCTGCGTTCTTCCATAGGTTGGCGCAACACTTCGAGCACGGTGCGTTTGAATTCGGGCAGTTCGTCGAGGAACAGCACGCCGTTATGGGCCAGCGATATTTCGCCTGGCTGCGGGTTAGCTCCCCCTCCGACAAGCGCCACGTCGGAAATGGTGTGGTGTGGGGCGCGGAAGGGACGCACAGCAATGAGTGAGTCTTCCTTGCGCATCTTGCCGGCAACGCTGTGTATCTGCGTTGTTTCAAGCGATTCTTCAAGGCTCAGCGGTGGAAGGATGGATGGCAGACGTTTTGCAAGCATTGTCTTGCCGCTGCCTGGAGGACCTATGAGGAGCACGTTGTGGCCGCCTGCGGCGGCAATCTCGAGGGCGCGTTTTATCTGCTCCTGTCCTTTGACATCGGCAAAATCGAACTCGTACTGGTCAAGGCTGCGGGCAAATTCGGCACGAGTGTCGACAACGGTCTTCTCGATAGTGCCTGTGCCGTTGAGGAACGCGATGACTTCTTGTATGTTGGAGGCACCATAAATGTCGAGATTGTTGACTATGGCTGCTTCGCGTGCATTATCCTTAGGAAGGATGAAACCTTTGAATTTGCGCTTGCGGGCTTCAATTGCCATCGGCAGAGCACCTTTTATAGGCCGCAGGCTGCCGTCAAGCGAGAGCTCACCCATAATGACGTATTTGTCAAGATCGTCGGACTTTACGTGTCCGTCGGCGGCGATGATGCCTATAGCCAGTGGCAGATCGTAAGCGGAGCCTTCTTTGCGTATGTCGGCCGGGGCCATATTAATTACGACGTGCCTTTGCGGTATGCGCATACCGCATTGGTTGAGCGCCGACTGGATACGCTGTTGGCTCTCCTTTACGGCATTGTCGGGCAAGCCGACAATGGCGAAGTTTACGCCTTGTCCGACGCTTACTTCAATGGTTATCGTTATGGCGTTTACGCCAAAAATGGCACTGCCGTATGTCTTGACTAACATTGCTCTGATTATTGGATTAATATTCTGCGTTGAAAGTTCTTGTTGCGAGAGTTCTCAGTGCTGTCGGCACCGTTCTCGTCTTTCGGCATATTTTCAAGTTTGTCCCTGAGATTTTCTGTAACACGTCTGTATATATCTTCAAGAGTCTTGGGGTGGTTCATATAATATGCCAGGGTGGTATCATAGTCGGCCTGAGTGAGGTTGTATTTAGCCAGCAGCGAATCATAAGCGGCACCTGTCCGGTAACCCAGCGAGTCTCTGCCGGCGGCAACGACAATGTAGTCATAGCTGTTGATAAGGTGTGCTTCGGTAAGGAAGCTCGCAAAGGTGGCTGTGTCAATTACATTTTCGGGTATAGTCTCGTTACGACACCCCGTAAATGTAGCCAAAATACATAATAACAACGCGATAACTAAAATATTGTTTCTTTTCATCACTTGCAAAGATACGGTTTTTGCTGGAAATGGCAAAATATAATGCAAAAAAAACGGAGACTTACTGTCTCCGTTTAATGTGGGAGTTATTGGATTCGAACCAATGACCCCTTGCTTGTAAGGCAAGTGCTCTGAACCAGCTGAGCTAAACTCCCGATTTCTCTTCTTTTGAGGGTGCAAAAGTACTAACTTTTTGTAAAATGGCAAAATTTTATTTCCAATTATTTTGGAACAATTGCATAACAACACTGAATTATAGCGTATTAATACTGATTATTTTTTGCTTACATTCTGTAGTTCCACAAGGCTTTTGTATGTTCCGCCGATTGCCAAAAGTTCAGAATGGGTGCCTTTTTCTACGATTTTTCCGTGGTCCATTACAATAATAATGTCAGCATTCTCAATGGTTGAAAGGCGGTGGGCGATGACAATTGAAGTGCGGTTCTGCATAACGCCATCAAGTGCTTTCTGCACAGCCTGTTGCGATTCATTGTCAAGTGCCGATGTCGCCTCGTCAAGAATCAATATCGGAGGGTTGCGCAGCACGGCGCGTGCAATGCTGATGCGCTGACGCTGGCCACCACTGAGGGCACTTCCGTGGTCGCCTACAGGGGTTTCGTAGCCTTGCGGCATTTGCATTATGAACTCATCGGCGTTGGCAATGCGAGCCGCCTCTCGTATACGCTCAATGGACACATCTTTCAGTCCGAAAGTTATGTTGTTGGCAATAGTGTCATTGAACAGGATGCAGTTTTGCGACACGACCCCTATATTGCGACGCAGCGAGTTGATGTTCATTGTCTTGATAGGTGTCCCGTCAATGCATATCTCACCTTCCGTTGGGTCGTAGAAGCGCGGCAGGAGGTCAGCCAGCGTCGTCTTGCCTGCCCCTGAACGACCCACAACGGCCACCTTTTTGCCCTTGGGGATTACAAGGTCGACGTGATCAAGCACGTATGTCTTGTCGTTCTTCTCGTTGTCATAGGCAAAGCTGACGTCTCTGTACTCAATGCTATTCTCGAAGGCAGTCATAACGACGGCATTGGGCATCTCTGTTATTCTCTCGTCGGCGTCCAGTATCTCGAATATTCTCAGTGCCGATGCGCTGCCTTTCTGCAGGCTGCTGTATGCTTTTACGATGGCCTGGACTGGAGGTATCAGACGGGCAAAGATGATAACGAAAAGAATGAATACCGATGCCTGGATATCGCCGCCCAGCACGGCGTTGCCGCCCAACACGAGTATGAGCCCCAATCCAATGGTTCCCAGCACTTCCGACAACGGACTGCCAGCCTCCTTGCGACGTGCTACGCGCATCATACGACGGCTGTAGTTGCTGTTGACACTCTCAAACTGCTCGTGCCTGTATTGCTCTCGCCTGTAGGCCTTCACGACTTCCAGATTGTCCAGTGTCTCTTTGTAGGTCGACATCATCTCGCCAAGCTTCTCCTGCCCTTTTATAGAATTGCGCTTCAGGCTTTTGCCTATCTTGCCGATAAGAAACACTGCGGGAGGCAGGATTACGAGGAACAGCAGGAACAGCCACGGGCTGATGAATATCAGTGCAGCGGCAAAGACTATGACATTTATTGGGTCTTTTACAAGCGACTGCAGGGTGCTCACGACGCTCCATTCAATATCGGCGAGATCTGCCGACATACGGCTGATGAGGTCGCCTCTGCGTTTGCCCGAGAAGAAAGAAATCGGCAGAACGGTAATCTTGTGATAGATATCGTCGCGCAGCCGTCTCAGCACGCCATTGCGGATGGGGCTCAGGAAATAAAGCCCCAGATAGCGTGT
Organism: uncultured Bacteroidales bacterium; assembly: GCA_905236645.1. Classification (GTDB taxonomy): domain Bacteria; phylum Bacteroidota; class Bacteroidia; order Bacteroidales; family P3; genus Colimorpha. Next base: position 1,894 of record CAJOMZ010000048.1, on the reverse strand, counting down.
CAGATCGTAGAGCAATACGCATACAAGGTAGCCGCCGGCAAAAGTGAAAAGACAGGTCCACAGCCCGACACTCTCCTTATACTGGTACAGATGATACATTGCCCAGTCGGTCAGCGCGCCCTGGTTAAAGCCGAAAGCCGGTTCAACCGCAGGCGGCTCGGTCATACCGAAAAACAGCTCTATGACCGGCACAATAAGCACAAACGAGAGGAGATTGAACAGGACGGAGAGGAGATTGAACACTATGTTGAGTGCAATCTCCTTTGGATAGTAGCGCAAATAGCCGAAAACTCGCAGAATAGGTTTCATAGCTTTCTACATTTGTGTTATCACTATCTGCGGTTTAGCCAGCGCACTGTTCTGCTTGTATTCCAGCCGCTCGCCCCTCAACTGGCGCGAAACCAGGTAGTCATATACAGCTTTGGCCTCCTCCAGCTTGGTGCTCTCTATGCGGATGTGCATCTTGGGATGCTCCAGCAGGAAGTCGACGTATGCGTCAAGTATGGCGCTGAAGGTCGGATGCTTGGGGTTGAGGTTGGGTATTGGATAGCGTCCCCATAGCTCGGCGGGATGCAGTGTAAAGTCGGCTGCCACAAGGTCGCGGCGCAGTTGCGCTGCATTGCCGCAGACAACACGTGGCAGGAAGCCTTCGGCATCAACAATAACTGTGTTGTTGCCCCTTGCCGCCACCGCCAGTGCGAAGCGCCCGTCGTCGGCGTTGACTATATATCGGTCGCCATCGGCCTTCTGCCTCAGCACCTTGATGGTGCCTGTCAGGGGATTGCCCTTGCCGTCTCTCATCTGCCCACAGACAATGGCGCACTCCTCAGGCTGCGCTGCAGGGTAGAGCTCAAAGCTGAAGATGTCATTGCCACCAACACCGATCCATTCGGTCGACTTGCCTGCAAAGTAGCCACGCCTGCCGTCCACGGTGACGTTGAAGTTGATGTCGTTCTCCTCGCTGTTTATAGGCAGCCCGAGGTTCGTCGGCCGCTGCAGGTAAGTGTCGGTCAGGTTGATAAAGTACATATCGTACCCTCCGAAGCCCTGCCATCCGTTCGAGGCAAAATAGAGCGTCTTGCCGTCGGCGTGGATGAACGGCAGCCTCTCGTTGCCGGCAGTGTTGACCGCCGGTCCCAGATTCTCCGCCCTGCTCCAGTCGCCGTTCTCCAATCGCCTGCAATACCAGATGTCGTCGCCTCCATAGCCGCCGTTGCGGTTCGAGACAAAATATAGATACTGCCCGTCGGCCGTGATGCTGGGTTGCGACTCCCACGTGCGCTCGCCGTTGACGTTGCGCCCGGCGTTCTGCAGCGGGCCCCACTTGCCGTCCCGACGCTCGCTGAAGTAAATGTCGCTGTTCGCATAGCCCTTCTCGTTGCGCGTCACCGACAGGTACATCAGGTTGCCGTCGGCAGTTGTCGTGATGCAGGAAATCTCGCCGTCCTCGTTGAATGGCGGCGGCAGCTCCTCGCCCGAAGTGAAGGCAGTGTCCTTCCAGCGACTTACATACAGGCGCAGTGCCATCTCGTCCGACTCCTTGTTGTAGAAAGTCTTTTGTCGCGATGCCGGCACCTTGCGCAGATAGTACATCTCCTTGCCGTCGGGAGTCATATAAGGCCTGTACTCGTCATAGCGCGACGACACCCCCCTCATCACCGCAGGGAAGAACGGCACCTGATTCTGCTGCGCCTCGTTCAGGAACTCCGACCAGTAAAGGTAGGTCGAAGCCTCCTCATACACTGCGTCGTATGCCGGATTGGGCTGCTGGTTGGTTATGTCGAAATAGCGGTTCAGCTGCCCGACGGCCTGCTCATACTCCTTGTAGGTGTAGTGCACCACGCCCATATAGAAGTAAGCCAGCGCGTTGGGGTAGTCTGGGCAATACTTGAAG
>CAJOMZ010000047.1 GCA_905236645.1 uncultured Bacteroidales bacterium | reverse complement strand
GCGTGTCGGAGACACGCCACATTGCTGAATTTCAGACAAGTGGTGCGCCTTTCCGTCAAAGGTCGGCGTCAGCGTCGGTTTCGGGCACAATGTTGCTCAAGTCGGGATGTATCGGATAGACGTTCTCCCTGACTATCGTGCCGGGATAGCGGTCTTTGATGCGCTGCATAAAGACGAAGGCGTCGAGCTTGCTCGTAAAGTCGCCCGCCTTCACCCTGAAATTAGGTTCGGTGAATACGATATACACCTCTACTTCAGGGAATTCCTCCTTGAATTTCTGCTTGAGTTCAAAAGCCTGGTTGCGCGAGTTGGGCCCCGAAAGGGCTGCTATCTGCACCCTGTAGCCGGGCACGGTGCGCATACGTTCGTTGAACTCTATGTGCTTCCTGACAAGTTCCGCCACCTTGACGTCGCCCGTAATCTCGACCTTGCCCTTGCGGGCCTGGGCGAAAGAGACTTGGGCTGACAGCAACAGGCAGAGCGTCAGCAGGATGAATCTTCTCGTCATAACCATTCTTTAACGCGACCGTGAGCCGATCTGTTCGGGTCTGATAGAGAGGATGGGGTGCTTGGAGAGGTGCAGCATCTGCTGGGCGTAGTTGCCTATCAGCCAGCCTGTAAGGGCCTTTTCCTGCTCGGTCATAATGACGATAAGGTCGGCGTTGATGCGGTCTGCATACTCGAGCGTGCTGACAGTCAGGTTCTTCTTGGCGTCGACAAATTCCGTGTGGTGCGCCACCTCATACTTGTCAAGGTATTTTTCCACCTGATCCACATAGCCGTTCACAAGGCCTTTTATGTCCTCTGAATCAGAGGTGTAGAGGCCCAGCAGGTGGATTTTCGAGCCGAACGTCTTGGCCATACGTGTCGCAAAGGGCACCTTCTGGCGTGTCTCGGTGGTGCTGTCGAGGGGTATGACAATGTTTTCCAACTCCTTGCGGAAGTCGAAATCCTCGCGGACCGAGAGTACGGGCACGGGCGAATCAGTAATGGTGCGATAGGTGTTCTTGCCAATCCAGTTGGTCTCGAAACCCGACATACCGTGGGTACCGACAACAATCATAAGAGCCTCATCCTCTTCGGCTTGCGCTGCCAGCTGCTCGGACACCTTGCCCTCGCGGATTACATATTCGAGCTTGATGCCGTTCAATAGGTGGGCCACACCTGCGTTGCGGCGTTCGATTTCCTCGCGTATCGGGCCCTCGTCCTCACCCTCTTTTTTCACATATACGAGTCTGATGTCGCTCTTCCATTTGTTGGCAATATCTATTGTCAAATCCACGGCGTTGGCCGAGCCGGTGGAAAAGTCAAATCCGACGATAATGTTGTTCATAGCTATAGATTTTTATTGTGATTAATCGGGTACAAAGGTACAAACTTTTTTTCAATTGGCGGTGATTTCCCGTAAAAAAACTTTTTTTTACCCGCCGAATGCAGCGAAAAAAAGGCCTCAGGGCGGCCGTGCCGCGACAAGATACAACCAGATATACGGCTATTTCACAAAGACTTAGCAAAGAAGTGTTAATAAATGTCAAAAAAAATTACATCTGATAGGATTTTTTTCTGTAAATTTGCAATTTATAATAATAGGAACATTACCATAAAAACTAAATAGAACGCAATTATGACAGAAATCTGGTCTGCAGTATTAGTCCTAAGCATCACAGGAGCCATATTCGCTATGGTACTCTACTTTGTGGCACAGAAATTCAAGGTTGTAGAAGATCCGCTCATCGACGAGGTTGCCGAGGTGTTGCCCGGTGCCAACTGCGGCGGATGCGGCAAGGCCGGCTGCCGCGCAATGGCAGAGGCCTTTGTAAAGCAAGGGAATATGGACGGCTTGGGCTGTCCCGCCGGCGGCGCCGAGGTCGCCAAGAAGGTTGCCGCCCTGCTGGGCTGCACCCCCGAGGAGAAGGAACCGCAAGTGGCAGTGGTGCGCTGCAACGGCACCTGCGCCAACGCCACGGCGAAAACCCACTACGACGGTCTGCAGGACTGCGCTTTCGCCAACAGTCTCTACACCGGCGAGAGCGGCTGTGCTTTCGGCTGCCTGGGCCTGGGCAACTGCGCCCGCGCCTGCCAGTTCGACGCACTGTCGGTCGACCCCGAGACGGGACTGCCGGTGGTCGACGAGTCGAAGTGCGTGGCCTGCGGCGCTTGCGTCAAGGCCTGTCCGCGCGGCATCATCGAGCTGCGCAACAAAGGACTGAAGGACCGTCGCGTCTTCGTGGCCTGCCGCAACAAGGAGAAAGGCGGCGACGCACGCAAGTCGTGCTCGGCTGCCTGTATAGGCTGCGGCAAGTGCGCCAAGACCTGTCCCTTCGGCGCCATTACCGTCGAGAACAACCTGGCCTACATCGACTTCAACGTCTGCAAGCTGTGCCGCAAGTGCGTGGCTGAATGCCCGACAGGTGCTATCCACGCCGTCAACTTCCCGCCGAAGGTGGAACGTCCGGCAGCACCGGCACCAGCGGCCGAGGCTCCCCAACCCGAAGCAGTACCAGCAAGCAATAACCAAACCCAAGCTTAAATCCTACACACGATATGAAGACATTCGCTATGGGTGGTGTCCACCCCGAAGAAAACAAGATATCGACCGCCGCTGTCATCGAGGAGTTCCCGCTTCCCAAAACGGCAGTTATCCTTATGAACCAGCACCTCGGCGCCCCCGCCACCCCCTGTGTTGCCAAAGGCGACAAGGTCAAAGTGGGACAGCTGATAGGCAAGGCCGAGGCGTTTATGTGCGCCAATGTCCATTCGCCTTTCAGCGGCACTGTGGCCAAAGTCGAGACCTGCAAGGATGCGTTCGGCCTCACAAAGCCTGCCGTCTACATCACCGTAGAGGGCGACGAATGGGAGGAGAGCATCGACCGCACTCCCGACATCAAGCGCGAGTGCAGCCTCGAGCCTAAGGAAATCGTTGAGAAACTGAAAGAGATGGGTGTCGTGGGACTTGGCGGCGCCACCTTCCCCACCCACATCAAATATTCGATTGCTCCCGACAAGAAGGCTGAATACCTGATCATCAACGCCGTTGAATGCGAGCCTTACCTTACCTCGGACCACCGCGTTATGATGGAGCACGCCGAGGAGATCTGCATCGGCGTCAGCATTCTGCGCAAGGCTCTGGGCGTGCCCAACGCCTATATAGGCATCGAGAACAACAAGCCCGAGCCCATTGCCGTGATGAAAGCTATGGCCGCCAAGTTCGAGGGTATTATCGTAGAACCCCTGAAGGTGAAGTACCCGCAGGGTGCCGAGAAACAGCTTATCAACGCCATCACCGGCCGTCGCGTGCCGTCGGGCAAGCTGCCCATCGACGTGGGCTGCGTGGTGAGCAACGTTGGCACGGCCTACGCCGTCTATGAAGCTGTGCAGAAGAACAAGCCTCTCATCGAGAACATTCTGACCGTCACTGGCAAGAAGCTGCAGGCTCAGCACAACTACCACGTCAGGTTCGGCACGACCTACAACGACATCATTGCCCACGCTATGGGGACGCTGCCCGAGACGACCGGCAAGGTTATCAGCGGAGGCCCGATGATGGGTAAGGCTGTCAGCAACCTCGACGGCCCGACCACCAAGGGGGCTTCGAGTGTGCTGGTCATCGACGAGAGCGAGGCCACACGTGCCACAGAGAGCAACTGCATCCGTTGCGGCAAGTGTATGAACGCCTGCCCGATGGGATTGGAGCCCTACCTCTTCTCGTCGTTGGTGAAGAACCGCCGCATCGAGGAGGCTGGCGAGCACAACATCCTTGACTGCATTGAATGCGGATGCTGCTTCTTCTCCTGCCCTGCCAACAAGCCGCTGCTCGACGAGATTCGCCTTGGCAAGAACCTCTATCGCGGCATACTGATGGCCAAGAAGAAATAACCTGTTTGTTGCAGATGAATTTTAGTCGTTTAATTTTTGAATACAATAATAATATAATATGAAACTCCTAAACGTATCTGGTTCGCCCCACGTCCACAGCGATGAATCTACGAAAAAGATTATGTGGCGTGTCAACCTCGCACTGGTGCCGTCATTGATTGTCGCCATTGCATTTTTCGGGCTCAACGCTCTGCTTATCAGCATTGTTTCGGTAGGAAGCTGTATCCTGTTCCAATGGCTGATAGAGAAATTCCTTCTTAAGACCGAGTCGACAATCAGCGATGGCTCGGCAGTGGTGACAGGCTTGCTGCTGGCATTCAACGTGCCTGCAACACGCGAGATGATACTGCTTGTCATTATCGCCGCCCTCGTTGCCATAGGCATCGGCAAGATGAGTTTCGGCGGTTTGGGCAAGAACCCGTTCAACCCAGCACTTGTGGGACGCGTGTTTATGCTTATCTCGTTCCCTGTCCAGATGACCACTTGGCCTAAACCTGGCCAGAACCTCTTCTCGATGGTCAGCCAGCCCACCACCGACCTCACGACAGGCCCCACTCCATTGGGAATGTTCAAGGAGAACGGCGTACAGGCTGTAGGCGACATCTGGGGCTACTTTGTAGGACACATAGGAGGCTCGCTGGGTGAGGTGTCGGCTCTGGCTATCCTTATCGGAGCCATCTACCTGCTCTGCCGCCGCGTCATAAGCTGGCACATACCGGTGTCGTTCATCGGCACGGCATTCATATTCAGCGGCATATTGTGGCTGTGCGACAAGTCGGCATTTATGGACCCGCTGACGACCATCCTCACGGGCGGTATTATGCTGGGAGCCTGCTTTATGGCTACCGATATGGTGACATCGCCTATGACCAAGTCGGGCCAGCTTGTCTTCGGCTTTGGCTGCGGACTGCTCACCATCATTATCCGTAACTGGGGCAACTATCCCGAAGGTGTGTCGTTCGCCATACTGCTGATGAACGCCGTCACGCCGCTCATCAACCGCTGGTGCAAACCCAAACGCTTCGCCAACTGAACCGAAACGCACTGACGTATCACAATATCAACGTATAACGTAAAACGTATCAACATATAAACAATTATGGCAAAGAAAGCAGAATCAACACTCAAGAATATGCTCCTCTCGCTGACGCTGATTGCGTTTGTCGCCAGCCTTGCACTTGCGCTGGTCAACAACGTCACGAAGGGACCCATCGAGAAAGTCAACCAGGAAAAGGTTGCCAATGCTATCAAGAAAGTACTGCCCGAAGGGATTGAATATACAATCAATGCCGACACCGTAAGCGTGACCACCGACAAGGGGCCGGCCAATGTGATGCGCTACACCGCCGTTGACGCCGAAGGCAACACGGTGGGCAAAGCCATCGAGTCGTTTGACAACAACGGTTTTGGCGGCAAGCTGACCGCAATGGTGGGCTTCGACGCCGAGGGCAACATCTCGGGCTATGAGATTCTCGGCTCGAGCGAGACCCCCGGTCTTGGCGCAAAAGCCGACAAGTGGTTCCAGAAAGAGGGCAAGGGCAACGTCATAGGCAAGAATCCCGCCAACGACAACCTTACAGTAAGCAAGGACGGCGGCGATGTGGACGCCATCACGGGCTCCACCATCACCTCGCGCGCTTTCTGCCGCTTGGTGGCTACAGCATACGATGCATTTAAACAAGAGAAAGGAGAACAGCAATGAAAGCAAAGGATATAATCAAGAATGGTCTTATCAAGGAAAACCCGATCTGGGTCCTTGTTCTCGGTATGTGCCCCACCCTGGCTACGACTACGTCGGCCATCAACGGACTGTGTATGGGCCTTGCCACTACATTTGTGCTGATGTGTTCCAACATCGTTATTTCGCTGCTTAAGAGCGTGGTGCCCGACAAGGTGCGCATCCCGTGCTTTATCGTGGTTATTGCCACTTTCGTGACCATCGTCCAGATGGTTATGCAGGGCTTTATACCAGACCTGTATGCGTCATTGGGTCTTTTCATCCCCCTGATTGTGGTTAACTGTATAGTGCTTGGCCGCGCCGAGGCTTTTGCTTCAAAGAACAATGTGTGGCACTCGTTCCTTGACGGTCTCTTTATCGGCCTGGGCTTTACGTGGGCACTCACCCTGCTTGGCATAGTCCGCGAAGCTTTAGGTGCTGGCAGTTTCTTCGGTGTCAACTTCATCGGTGGCGCCGATGGTATGCTGCTCTTCATCCTGGCTCCAGGCGGCTTTATCTGTCTTGGTTTGCTTATGGCACTCATCAATCATATTCGCAGTAAATCAAATTCCTAAGTAGCATTTAACATTTTTTATGATTTTTATTTGAAACTTTTGGGGCCCCTTAAGCTACTATATGGGCAGAGAGCGAAAACAAAAATCATTTAATAACGCAAATTCTTTATAATATGAAAAAGACTGCACTTCTTCTGAGTTTTGTCCTTGCGACAGTGCTTGCGATGGCACAAGGCACTGACTTGATCTTGACACATCAATCAAGTGGCGGCACTTATTCAATGCAAGTCTCTGACGAGAGTTATTATCTTAACGTCTACGATGAAGGCGATACAGAAGGTAATTACCTTGACGGGCCATTCAACAGATGGGTAACAATTGACTCCGGCACCTGCGAAGGTGTATTGGGTATGAGTATGTACTTTAACATATTCGACATTGACCCGGGTGACACACTGTTCATCCACGACGGTCCGTCAATAAACTCGCCCGTGTTGCTGGCCTGCAACAACAATCTCAACCCGCAGATACAGACGACTATTTTCCCGTCGCCTTTCAACACCTGCGGATGCCTTACCATAAGGTTCAAGACCAACGGAGACGGACTTACGGGCAAAGGATTCCATATCAATATAATGTGCCGTGACAAGTGCGAGACGATAATACCTGTCATCGACTCATTCTATTACAAGACAAAGAATGGCGTTATTATAGATACCGCCTATTTGCGCCCTGCCATTCAGATAGACACCAACTGGGTCAGAGAACAACGGGACGGAGTATGGGTCATTTCGGACTCTTTCACTATCGACACCCAGTACTTCAAAGGTGTTCACCTCTGCCAAGGCGAAGGCGTGATATTCTCGGCTCACGGTGAATACACCAACTATTATGGTTATGGCCCTTCGGATATATGGTCGCTGTTTGAGTGGAACCTGGGTAACGGCGACGACACAACAGGTATTGCTTTGACTCGTGTGCCGGCGTTCTACCGCGACTTGGACTGCTATGACGTAACATTGCGCATTACCGACAGCAAGGGATGCAAGTCCTCGATACTTGAGACTGTACGTGTGCGTCTGGCCCAGAACCCAATCAAGACTATATACAACCTCAACCCGATATGCACGACAGACTCGGCTATAGTGAATATCGGATATGAAGGAGGTAACGCCACTATAACAATGCAAAAGATTTCGTTTGACAAACAAAAATCACGTTCTATCGACTGTAAGACCTTTATTCCCGATGGTCCCGGTGCCAACCCGCCTTGCGAACAAGCCGACAAAGACCTTTGCTTCTCGGCGCCCATTCTCTTCGACGACTTCCCCTCGGGCCATACCGTGCAGTCGGCAGAAGACATCTGCTCCATCTGTATCAATATTGAGCACTCATACCTTGGTGACATCGGAGGACGTATTATCTGTCCCACTGGACAAAGATCAGTCCTTTGGTATGGTACAACAGGTAAAGACAGACTGCTGCCGACAGGTTCCGGTCCGTGGGAGTCACAAGGTATTTACCAAGGTATGTACAACGGTGGCAGCCATTATCTTGGAGTTCCATACGGTGGCAGCAAAGACGGCGATCACGACGGTCCGCAAGTGTGCGGCTCGGCAAGCACTACGATGAAGTATTGCGACTCTGTGTGCAATATGTATGGTGTTGGCTTTGACTACTGCTTCTCACACAACAAAGACTACCTGTCGGTGACAAACAAGACTTGCGATACCCAAAATCCTACCTCTAATGACTACTTCTGCTCACCAAGCAATGATACATCTATATCCGGATTCTCCTTCATCACCGTACCTGCTCCTTTTGTGGAAGCCGGCTCAACAGCTCCCAACAGCAGTTTTACGACCCGACTGCCGAGCAAGCACGAAGGTAAATTTGACTACTATATTCCTGCCTCCGACTTCCACGAACTGATCGGATGCCCCCTCAACGGCGAATGGAAGATTCAGATTTGCGACGACTGGGGCGCCGACAACGGCTGGATTTTCTCGTGGTCCCTTGACTTCTGCGGCATCAGCTCGGGTGTTGGCTGCGAATACCAGGTGGAAATCGACAGCGTTATCTGGCTGCCAGACTCGAACTATGGCGACTTTGACCTTGGACATTGGCGTGGTGTCAACATCGATAATCGCGAGCCGACACGCTCCATCATCTCTGCCCACGACACCGCTGGCTTCTTCCCCATCAATGTACGTATCTATGACGAGTTCGGCTGCATCTGGGACACCACCACAGGTATCTGGTCGGTATGGGCGCCCACCCCTGAACTTGGCGATGACATCTTGATTTGCGATATCGACAAAGTCGTTCTTGACGCTAAAGACGCACACACTGACTCCAACTACACCTTTGCCTGGGAACCCTTCGGCCAAAAGACCGACACCGTCGAGACACGACCGATGATGGGTTCGTCAACACTTTACACTGTTGAGGTGACCCATCAGGAACACAATATCACTTGCAAGACCCGTGACTCGGTGCGCGTAAACATCAATCACCAACCCCTGCCGAACTTTGACCCGGGAATATATCCCCTTGAAGGCTGCGAACCCTACGTCATCCACTTTGAGAATACATCGCAGTATGGCGACAACTTCTTCTGGGATTTCGGCGACGGCGAGACATCGACAGCCGAAAGTCCAACCCACACCTATGGCACAGGACAATACAACCTCCGCTACATCGTTTCGAGCCAATATGGATGCCAAGACTCACTCGTATACGAAGACCTGATTACCGTATACTCAAGCCCTGTGGCCCAGTTCTCGTGGGAGCCTATGAACCCTACAGTGATGCACCCGTCAGTGCAATTCCACAACCTCACCATACCTCAATCGGACAACAACCGCTACTATTGGGAAATCCAGTATGACCGAGACAACAATATCTCGTACCACACCCTGACTGACGTCAACCCGACCTTCGACTGGTATACCGACGGCGAAGACATATCGGGCAACTATATTGCACGCCTTATAGCTATGACGCAGAATATGGGTCCCAGCGGACGAGTTGTAGAATGCCGCGACACTATCGAGAACAGCATCCTGCTTGTCAACGATTTCCTCCAGTTCCCCAACGCCGTCACACCTAACGGCGACGGCATCAACGACAAGTTCATCATCCGTAACCTTATAGAAGGCCTTGGCTATCCCAACAACTCGCTGGCCATATACGACCGCTGGGGCAAACGGGTGTTCTACAAAGAGAACATATCGAAGGAAGAAGACTTCTGGGATCCCGCCTCCGACAACATCCCTGCCGGCACCTACTTCTGGCGCTTCACAGGCAAGGGCTACCTTGGCGACATACAACGCAACGGCGTGGTTGAAATTATAAAATAAACCACATCACTATTATAGAATAATAAAAGCTCGCTGATGAAGCGAGCTTTTTTAGTGTACCGGATTATAACGGAGTATTACCTGATCAGAGTTATCGTGCCTTTCTTGTGCTGCAGGCCCTTGTTTGCATCGTTCAGTTCGATGATGTACACATACGTGCCCATAGGCTGCTTATAGCCGTTGTAGGTGCCGTCCCAGCCACGCGAGACATCCTTGCTGTGGTATACCAGACGGCCACTGCGTGAATAGATGAATATTTCGTAAGAAAGCAGACTGGCATCGGTATTAGGCTTGACTTTGAACTGACGCACTTCGTCATTTACCGGGTCATCGGGCGAGAAAGCATTGGGAATCCATATCACCAATTCTTGTTCTGCTATTTTGCGGGGTTCAATCGGTTGCTGAGGAACAGTTTCCCTGTTGTTCTCAACCACCTCGGCATTCTCCACGGCGAGGCCGGTGCTTTCCTGACTTGAAACTCCCGCCTCCTTTGCTGTTGCCGGACTGCTATTCGGCATAACCGACTCAGGAGTCCTATCCTCTGTTCCTTGAGCAAAGTTGCAAGCATACTCAGTCGGCACAACGGCCTCAACTTGACTCTCAGAAGCAGCCGAAGGTGTCTTTACGTCTTTAACCGAAGGCCTGTCGACGGTAGCCACCGTTTTCACATCTTCCTTTGGTGCCACTTTCGACTTAATGGTTGCCGTCTGCTCAACTCTCTCCTGGGCAACGGTCTTTGTCTGGGTTGCATCGGCCTCGCCATTGTTTCTGTTCACAGCAAACAACAGGGCAACTGACGCCACCACCGCGGTCGAAGTAGCCAACGCAATACGGCGGCGACGAACAGTCGACACGCGGTTGTTCATCGTTTCCACAATTGACTGCCAGACTTTCTCGTCGGGCTGTTTCTCGTAGTTCTCAAATTTATCCTTTAGTGTACTCATATATGATATAACTTTTATTCAATACTAAATCTGTTCTTTCAGTTTCTCAGCCAGCATCCGCTTGGCTCTTACAAGTGCGCCACGCACCGACGACTCCTTGATCTTCAACATTTCAGAGGCCTCTTTGATACTATAGCCTTCCACTTCGCACAAGTTCAGGACCGACCTGAATGAGCCCGGAAGCTCCTGTATAGCCTTCATCACAATATCGGCGTCAATCTTATCATAAATGTCGTCACTTGTCGCATAGTTACCGTACTCCTTATCAAAATCATTCAACACCAGAGGCTTTTCGCTGCGGATATAGTTTATAGCAGTATGGACCATTATTCTTTTGATCCACGCTCCAAGAGCATTGGCGTCACGCAATTTGTCCAGATTTTCAAAAACCTTGATGAAGCCGTCGTGCAGAACATCCTCGGCTGCTGCAGATGAATGAGTGTATCGCAGACAAACTCCATACATCTTGGGCGCGAAGCGTTCATAGAGCTGCCTACACGCCTTCTCGTCCCTTTTAATACAAGCTTCTATAAAATATTCTGCATCCGATTTCATTGCCATATAGTCACACTAAACAGCCATTTCGCTGCAAAAAGAAGTGTTAAAAAATGTTAACCACATACAAGGTTCTATCTTCCAGCACCTTAAACCTTACATTATAGCCAGAAAAAGACAAGCCATACTCACGCTCATCATCGTGCTGATAGGAAGGGCGAGGGTCGTGAGCCAAAACGTCAAGCAAAGGCTCGCGCAATTCCTCCCCTACCCTGCCAAGCAAGGAGGGTTCGCAAACAACCTCAAGAAGGCTGTCGGCCGCCACAGGAGCAAAACCACCCCGGGCGTCGGGATGGGCATCGGTATAGGGCAGATAAGGCTTGATGTCGTAAATCGGCGTTCCATCCATCAGGTCGGCACCGGTCACATAAAGCACCGGCCCGTCAGCGGTATGTCGTTCAACGCGGACAAGTCTGACAGAGGACAGTGCCAAGCCATTGGGCCTGAACGAGGAGCGTGTAGCAAAGACGCCCATACGCTGATTGCCACCCAAGCGCGGTCGGCGACCATCCCTGGCGTTCATTGGCCGAGAATCGCCAAACAAGCCACAGATAGTCGAACTCGTCAATTCCACGCAATGCATCAACGTTTCTATACTCCGGCTCGAACACTATCCTCGACACGATATTGTCAACGATATTGCTTTGGCGCGGAATGCCGAACTTCTGCGGAAAGGCTCCGTAAAGCCTTGCTATGGCGCTGATGGTCACTTCTTCCATTGCCTTTTCTCCCATAGATCGTTCAACCAAAAGGACAAATCTGCCGACAGCAGTCCGATACCTGCGCCGGCAAGCACATCGCCTGCCCAATGGCGATCGTTATAAACACGCATAAACCCCGTCAAGAGCGCCACGGCGTAGCCAGCGACAGGAATCCACGCCGAAGTCTCGCCATACTCGAGACGCAGCAGCTCGGCCCCTGAAAAGGCAAATGCCGTATGCCCGGACGGGAAACTGCTTGACGAGCTACGATCGGGCCGCATCTCAAGGTTCAAGTGCTTTACTGATTGCGTCACGACAGTGGTCAAGACAATAGCCGACGCCGTGCGTCGCAGCAAAGATAATCTTTCGTCGCGCGACGGAACTCCGGCCAGATTAAGCAAAACAACAGCGGAACAAGGGGCGAACTGCAACACATTGTCGAAATGCATTGCTCTGTGGTCGAAGGCATTGCGGCGCCACAATTGCACTTCCTCGCGAACAAGGACATTCTGTCGGCGCATCGGCTCCACAAACAGAGGCGTTGTGCCAGTGGCCAAAGTCAGCCCCGTCAAGGTTATTGGCAACGGCTTTTGCCATAACAATCCGCTTGAAGGCTGAGAGGCAAAAGAGAGACTGTCGCTTTGCGACCAAGCCCGGGGCATTGCCACACTCCAGACACACAGAAAGCACAATATGAACCCCTTAGCCTTCAATTATCAGTTCCCCGTTTTTAAAAACCGGCACCAGCGGACAGGTGTCTTGCTCAAACGCCCATCTGATATCACGCTCATATCCAAGCCGCAGCAGCCTGTGGACGTGCGTAGCCTTGCGACAATAGCCGTACACGTCGGCCTTTGCACTCTGCCACAAATCCACAGCCATCATCGCGGCGTCATTAACAAGCTCCACCTCAAGGCCTTTGCCCAAAACACCTGTTATCAACGCTCCCGCAAAAAGAGTATCCTCCAGCGAAGGGTCCCCTTCCCAGCCCGAGCAAAGCACAACCACGTCATTATCTTCAGCCACAAGCCTTTGTGCCAAAGCTGAAAGATTTGCGAAAGCCCCTGCATACAATCTCTCAGACTCGGCAGCACGCAGGATGGACACCGTACCGTTCGTGGTGGAATACGCCAATCGGCAGCCGGTGAGATCCATAGATAGATACTCTGTCGGCGAATTGCCGCACTTGGCACCCTGCACCTTCTCGCCGCCACGCTCAGCGGCCAGGGTGTACCCCAAAGAGTCATAATACCTGAGCTTCTCCAATGAATCGAGCGGCACAATCTCGGATGCTCCTGCCTTGAAAGCCGCACAAATGGCAGAAGTAGCCCTCAGCACATCAACGGCAACCGTTGTGTGACCTTCTGTTAACATTCTGCCATCGTAAAGCGCCGGCGATAAAACGACTTCAATCCTCATAAAAAAACTTCAACCCCCATTGGGCAATTATCAACTTGCACGTTAAAACCAAAAAAAGAAACGGCAACCTGTAAGCCGGGTTCTGTAACCGCCAAGGCGGTTCTCTATCATTAATCTAAGACAACCGTCGCCGGCTGCCTTTATCAACCTACCCCCCGACAACGGACGAGTCAACCCTTAACTGTCGGTATATTTGGTCTTTCAGCCCATAAGGTTTACCACCAAGTGCATCACTGCACCCGTCGTGAGCTCTTGCCTCGCGTTTTCACCCTTACTACACAAAAGGCTGTAAGCCTTGCATATAGCGGTATATTTTCTGCGGCACTGTCTGTAACACGCCCTTTGCAGGAACGCGTCCCTTCCCGTTAGGAAGTATGGCGACTCTTTGCTGCCCGGACTTTCCTCTCGCAGATTGCTCTGCCAGCGATAGAGCGGCTGCCGTTTCAAATTGCAAAAGTACACAAATTTTCGCATCTGTCGAAAAAAAACTTTCCAGCCCCCTCTGGCACCCTTTTCCGCCCTCCGGAATGCACAAAACAGGGAAATGGCCAAAACCAGGCTAAACCCAGATATAAGTAAGTGGTATACAAAGCATTACGGCATCCGTGCAAAAAAGTTTGAAAAATCGCAGAAAGGCTCAAAAAAGCCCCTTTCTAACACGCTGATTCTATGGACCAAAGTCCTATCAAAGTTTACTCAAATTCCTACCAAAGTTTAGTCAAAGTTCACATTGATGAACTTTGATAGGAATTTGGTAAAACTTTGGTAAAAAAAGAGCTCGGTTTCGCCGCGAACCCGGCATTAAAAAATGCCATTTTTAAATCTTTTTCCAGACAATTGCATTTTTATTCGTATCTTTGCAATTTGTAATTTATATATACATCGCAACGGACAACAGTCCGTAGTTATGCATACAAGATTAAGAAACAGCTAAATACAATAGCACTATGACTATAAAACATACGCTAAAAACCATCTTGATAATTTGCGGATTAAGTGTCGCTGCAGCCTGCAAGTCGTCTGCTCCCACGATAGACCCTATCGTAATGCTGAACTATTGCAAGGAGCCGACGACGGCCACACTCGAGAACCTCTCAAAGAGTTATGGATCAGTCATCAACAAAAGCCGTAAGACGGGTGTCAAACAGCCCGGCATCTACAGCGACTATGCGGTGACACTCGTCCAACTTGGCAAACGCGCCGAAGCCAACAGCTGGTTCAACAAAGAGATGGAAGCCTTCCCCGCCTCAAGGACTTATGTCGTCCAGCTGAAACGGATGCTCCTGCCGGAATATGTCGACAACAACAGCATCAATGTCAACGAAGCATCGGTTGAAGACGACTCCAGTCAGGAAGCATCAACAAAAGCCCAGGCCGGCAAAGACAAAGCGTCGAGCAAAAAACAAGGCGGTGGCAAAAGTGCCGACAACAAAAAGAAAAGCAGATAACATCAATACAAACCGACAATGAAACGTCTGACAATAATTGTATCTTTGCTCGCAACCGTATTGCTTGGTGCCTGCAAAAGCGAAAAGAAGATTAATTCATACAGTGACATCTACGCCGAAAGGCCTACGGTCATCTACATTGCCCCAATCAACGACAAGGCCGAGCGCAAGGTAGAAAAATACCCGACCGATATTGAATACAACAACGAGATCAACACGGCCAAGGCCTATCTTTTCCAAACCATCTACGAGCCTCTGCAGAACATCGGCTACTACGTTATCGGTCCTGCGGCATCGCAGCAGATTGCCGAGAGCAACGAGATGACCCCGAAGCAGCTGCGCAACGGCGACCTCAAGGCGTTCAACAAGGACTATGGCATTGACGCTGTGCTCGTTGTCACCCTGCACAAGTGGAAGGACGACAACAACAAAAAGATTGCATATCTGGAATACCAACTTCGTTCGACGAAGACAAACGTCGACCTGCTGCACACTTGGGTAATGGCTGTGAAACAGGTGCCGACAAACCTTAAAGGCGACCCTGTGAAAATGAGCAACGACACCAAGTTCGCCAATCGGTTCGGCTTTGACAACGGCACGGCCCAACGCTGCTTCCTCGTCGAGATGGTGAACGACTACGTGTTGCGCAACCTTCCGACCAGCAGCCTCAGGCGCCAGTTTGAAAAAGACCTTTACAAGTCGGCCAACCCCAACTACATTAAATTCACGTGGCTTGACGGCGGCGCAGACGTTCAGCAATGCTCGGCAGAAGAGTATGAATCCAATGCCTTCCTTTGATTAATACATTTCACAACTCAACAGAACTACAACAATGAAGAAGTTTTTTCTTTTCGCGCTGCTGTCACTAATGGCGGGTGGCGCCTTTGCAGTACCTGCATATCCCAAACTCATAAGTTTCACGCAGCCCGGCCGCGACATTACGGTTTCAATCTACTTGAAGGGCGACGAGCGCGTCCATTGGGCCGAAACCGCCGACGGCTACAGCCTGCTCCATAGCGACGACGGCAGCCTGGTCTACGCCACACAGAACGAAAAGGGCGATATGATAGCAACCGACCTTGTTGCCACAGAGGTTGAGCAACGCAGCGCCACGGTTGTAGACTTTTTGAAGGAAACACCCAAACACCTGCATTTCAGCAAGGCACAGATTGACGAGATGCTGAAAATATGGAAACAGGTAGAAGCAGCCAAAAGCGGTCCCAAAACGATGAGCGACGTTACCGGCGAGAAGAGATTTCTTGTCATTCTGTTCGGTTTCAGCGACAAAAGTATGACACACACTCGTATGGAGTTTAAAAACCTCTTCAACCAAGTAAACTATACCACCGGCGGACGAACGGGTAGCGTTCACGACTACTACTATGACGTCAGCGGCGGCCTGTTCTCGCTCAAAGTGGATGTCGTGGGGCCATATACCGGCGTCAACAACACTGCACATTACGGCAACACCAGTAACGGCTATCAGGATTTTGCTCACGAGGCTGTGGACTCTGCAGCAAAGGATGTGAATTTTTCCGACTACGACAACGACCACGACGGTTATATTGACGGCCTGCACATCATCTTTGCCGGTTACGGTGAGGAGGCTGGTGGCGGCGTAAACTGCATCTGGTCGCATAAATGGAACATCTCTGACCCTCCCACATACGACAACACCGTCATTGACGTCTATTCTTGCTCGCCTGAGTGTGGCGGCGCCTCAGGCAATTCCATTACCAACATCGGCGTTATATGCCACGAATTAGGCCACGTTTTCGGCGCTCCGGACTACTACGATACCGACTATGAAGGCAGCGGCGGTGAATTTCCCGGACTTGGACAGTGGGACATTATGTCGAGCGGCAGCTGGAACCGTGGAGGCATAACTCCTGCACAACACAATCCCTATACCAAGATTTACATCTATCATTGGACGACCTGCGACACCATTGACGGCACGCCGAGAACCGTGGTTATGAACCCTGCCGATTACACAAACAACGATATCCATCGTGTAAACACATCTACTCCAGGCGACTTCTTCCTCATCGAGAACAGGCAACAAATCAAATGGGACAAGAACACCCCTGGCCACGGTATGCTGGTATACCACGTGCACCCCAGTGCACAAGGGGCAAGTGTGTCCAACAAAAAGCACCCTCAACAAATTTACATTCTGGCAAGGACCAACCAAACAGACACTTTCCCAAATTCATCTCCTTCGAGCTATGGCGATGTCAATTCCTACAGCGCTCCGTTTCCGGGCACTATAGCCAACATAAGACGCGATTCACTGACCGACAACTCTGTGCCTTGGTTCCGCCCCTGGTCTAAGCAACGCAACTATATACCATTATACCACATTTCGGAAAACAGCACCTCGAAGAAAGTGTTTTTCACCGTTCAGGATGTATCTCCTATACCAATGAATCCCACAACCGAAGGCATTGACCGGCAATCCATTGTAGTAAAGTGGACCCCCTATGGCGGCTACAACACTATGGTGGTTGTCAATCCCGACGCAAACACTTTTGGAACACCTGTAGGCAGACACTACGTCGGCGATACCATTGAAGGAGGCGGTATTGTTGTTTACAAAGGCGACCAATTCAACTGCCTTGTGCCCGACCTTGTCAACAACCGCCAATACTATTTCCGACTTTACACCTGTATAAACGACACGACATACTCGGATGGTGTCGATGTTCAAGGCCGTACCCTCGACTGCGACAACACCGAGTGGCAGACAGAGGATTTTGAAACAGCACAAATCTATGAATTGCCCGATTGTTGGAGCGGTGAATGGACTGTCGACAGCCTTTTAGGACAACAAGCGCTTGCAAGCAGCAATATTATAGGCGAAGCATACACCTGGAGCACGGTATACAGTCGTCCTATAGTCTTTGACACAATACACAATGCCGTATTGCACTTCAAACTGCATTTCGATGAAATGTGTAACGAGCAGACATTGTTCAAAACCGAATACCGAAGCGATGCTACAGCCGACTGGGAGACCATCGACAGCTTGGTATGGAACTTCGGTATGGCCACCTGGCAAGACATATACCTGCAGCTGTCCAACGCCGGAATTAACAGCAGATTACGCTTCTCTGCTTATATTAACGGAACACAAAAGGTCTTCATTGACGACATCGAAATTGAGAAAGGCTCGTTGATTTATTCATCATCAGATGCCAACGGAAATATCCTGCCTCGAGGTTACTCCGTACTCGGCGAGAACGACACAATTGAATATATTCTGAGTCCGATTGAAGGCTACAAGCTCAATTCGCTGCAACGTGATGGTAAAAAAATATTGTCAAGTTACATAGAGAGCCTTGACAATGGCACTTACCGTTATCTTCTGGCAGGAGTTACCGGCCAACACACGCTTTACGCATCGTTTGAAAGGAAGACCGACATTGTCACTGCCGAGGGACAAAGGCTGACAGTTTTCCCCAATCCGACAAACGGATTAGTAAATGTCAACACTGTTGCAGGCAATACCGTTACACTTTATAACATTATGGGAAAAGAAATCCTGAGACGCAAAGCCGATGCTGAAACATCGACCATCAACCTTAAAGACCTTCCAAATGGTATTTATCTGCTACAAAGTGGAAACGAAGTTGTGAAGATAATAAAGAAATAAGTGTTAAACTATTATAAAAAACACTGCATTAGCAAAAAGTTATGTACTTTTGCAAATTGTTAAAAAGACAATTATCATTTAAAACATTAAAAAACAATGAAGAAAGTATTTTTATTCTTTGCAAGCGCTATGATTTGCGTTGCTATGGCAGCCTGTGGTGGCGCAGCCTGTGGTGGCAACAATACCGAGGCTGAAAACAATGACAGCACTGCTGCTTGCAGCGAGAAAATCGAGTCTGCTGTTTCCGCCGAGAGCCCCAGCAGGAGTAGAAGCAATAACCTCCAGGCCGCCATTATGGACGCTGCACAGCAGGTCTGCGACTGCGGTAACCTTGATGAGTGCCTCAACACCATTATCGAACAGAACTTCGCCGATTATGCTGACGACGAAGAATTCATAGCTGCTGTCAAGGCTGAGGTTGAGAAGTGCATCGACAATAAAAGAAAAAGAAGAACTAATGCGGGGGAATAATAAGAGTGCTGTCGCTGATGGCGTAAGTTATTTAAAAGACGCGGCCCAATCGGGGCCGCTTTTTTTTGGGGGTGAAGGGCATTAAAGAATAAGGTTATAGCTCCCCGACCACGGCCGACACCGTATCTTCAGATGCTGTCTCCGACATACAGGGCTGTAGTCAATTCAGAATTATAAAAACACATTATTAAAATAAATGTTAAACATTTATAAAAAGTTTTTAAAATCTAAAAAAAAATGCGTACTTTTGCAAATTAAATCAAAAGAAAAAAATCATTTAAAACATTAAAAAACAATGAAGAAAGTATTTTTATTCTTTGCAAGCGCTATGATTTGCGCAGCTATGGCATCCTGCAACGGTAATGCAGAGCCTACCGACAGCACTATGGACACCACCGCCATTGAGCAGACCGAGGTCAACGAGCCCGCTACCGAATGCACCGAGGCTAACAACGATGCCCGCCAGGCTGCTATTATGGACGCTGCCCAGCAGATTTGCAACTGCGGTGACGTTCTGAACTGCGTCAACACCGTCATCGACCAGAGCTTCGCTCAGTATGCCAACGATGAAGAATTCAAAGCCGCTGTCAAGGCTGAGGCTGAGAAATGCATCGCCAACAAGGTTAAAGACGCTGCCGTCGACAAGACCAAAGAAGTTGCCAAAGACGCTGCCAAGAAAGGCGTTGAGGAAGGTCTGAAAGCCCTGAAGAAATAAGTATTTTCAATAGGACTGAAAAAAACGCGACCCTTTCGGGCCGCGTTTTTTTATACGTGAATTGAACTACAGAGGCTTGACCACGACCGAAACCGTATCTTCAACAGTAAGATGATTCAAAGTGGATTTCGGTCTGCAAAAACAAATGCGACATCCGTTCACCCCAAATCGGTCATTAAACTTTATGTCAGCTTTGTATTTGTTTCGAGCAACGCCATCGAAGGCGTAGCGGGCTACGTCGAGATGGCGATGTGGACAAGATGCCGAAAGAAATACAAAGATGGCATAAAGAGACATTATTAGGGCCTTATTTTGCCATCTGTCGGTCTAATGACCGATTGGGGTTCAAAGCAACAAATTCAAAATCTCCGTCACCGAAGAGAAAATTGCCGAAAAACTGATGCGTGCCAGCGGAAAACAGGTCAAGCTGCGATGGAAACGATATTTGGGTGCCCTACCCTGACGCGGCAACAGCAAAAACGTCGTCACAGAAATACTGTCTATAGAATAGTTGTTTTAGTGTTCTATGGCATCAGCGTGAAACATCCCGTAAAAACCCTTTGTCATAGAAATAGTGACCGTATCACCGGGATGGAATGAGCCATCGTCGCCTGCAGCAATATAGATATATCCCTTCACGGGTTCTTCGACCCAGACAGAATACTGGTTCACATCATTGTGGCGACCTGCCAGGTTGTGTTCCAGCACAACACCTCGTCCAACCACCGGATCCTTGCTCCCCAGCCACACATTGACAGAGAAAACCACTACCATCAAAAGACCAACGGTCATCCCGACACCAAAGATACCGGCAACAATAGTATCCCTCAGCCATCAAAGATATTCCTTAGTAGTTTGGTGCGGCTGGTGATTAAACCCACCACGCCAAAAACGAGCCACCACCAAGGCGCCACTGTAAACGGCAAAACAGTCTCAATGAAGTCCCACCAGCCAATGATAGTGACACAGAGCACGGCGTAGAAGACAACAATGAAGAATATAGACCATAAAAAAAACGCTAAGACGGAACGACTGCCATTAAAGCCGACAAAGATTTTCTTTATTTTCTGCCACAAGGTTAGTTCTTCCACCACAAAAAGGCCATTTACCATAGGGCGCAACTGCAAAATAGGACGAGGCTCGTAGGTGGACGTGCCCTGAGGTTCAATCTCCATATGCTCTGCACCGTCTTCATCGACGACTTCCACAAAACCATAGCGCGTGCCCGATGGCGCGACTACAAAAATCTCATCGGACGAGCGAACGCTCAGGTCATAATAATACTTGCCACGTGGAAGGATCGTCATAGATTCATCATCAGGCAACTGGAACCACGCCTTGAGAACAATATCCTTGTGTGCATGAAAGTTCCGACTTGAAAAAGCAGCAAAGCATATTGAAATCCCAACTGTCACAGAAGCGGTTGGGCCGGACAACATACTGGCTGGCGCGGTCGCTTTCCATCACCTGCAGAGACGTAACGGTTTCAAGTTCATAAAGCAACACATCATTAACAACCGCCTGTATAACCGAAAAAAGATTATCCCTTGAAAGGCCTTCTATCAGTATAAGTTCTTTCATATAATGTCAATAACGAATAAAGACATAGATTATTACAAACACCAAAAGATAAAAAAAAGAGCATCCCAAATGGAATGCTCTTTGAAAAGATTGGCGGCGACCTACTTTTCCACAAACGAGTGCAGTATCATCGGCGATGTGAGGCTTAACTTCTCTGTTCGGAATGGGAAGAGGTGAACACTC
>CAJOMZ010000046.1 GCA_905236645.1 uncultured Bacteroidales bacterium | reverse complement strand
AAAAAAAAAGCAGCATTCCACCCCCCCGATTAAAAATAACATCCTATATTTGCACATTCAAAACATACCCACCCACACACAACCACGTCGCCTTAACCACACAAAATCAGAATACTACATTAAAAAACAAAAAACCCCTCCTTATGCCCGTTTTCATAAACACCACATCCACAACCCATCGTTTAAAACACCTGTGCCTCCTCGCCCTCCTCTCCCTCCTCCCATCCTCCTGCCACAGCCCGCAGCCCAACGGCAACCAACCCCCACACACCACCTACCAATATACCGACGACTACGGCAGCGTGGTCAACGTGCCCAGCAATCCAAAACGAGTGGTAAGCCTGTCGCCCGCGGTGACGGAGATAATGTTTGCCTTGGGCGCCGACAGCCTGCTGGTGGGGCGCACCGACTTCTGTGCCTATCCGCCCGAGGCACGGCGGATAGAGAGCATCGGCGGCATCAGCAACTTGAACATCGAGAAGGTGCTCTCCTGCAATCCCGACCTCATCATAAGCGGCTCGATGGTGCCGCAAAAAGTGGTGGAGCAGTTCGCCAAGATGGGGGTCCCGTTGGTGTGCGTCATCGAAAAGCAGAAGTTCGACGGACTCTATACCAACGTCCAGTCCATAGGACAACTTGTCGGCAAAAAACACACTGCCGACTCACTCAACGCATCAATGCGCAAACACGTCAAAGCATTGCTAACCCAACCGAATCCCCATACCGATACATCAACACATCCCGCACCCACCGTCTACTACGTCGTCGGCTTTGGCAGCGGCGGCAACTTCACCGCCGGCGGCAACACATTTATCAACGATATTATCAGGATGGCCGGCGGGCGCAACATTGCCGAAGAGAGCCAGGGCTGGACCTTCAGCGTCGAGGCCCTGATGGATGCCGACCCCGACTACATACTGATTCGTGCCGAGGACAGCGCGCGCTTCTGCCAGACAACGCCCTACAACCGTCTCACGGCTGTGAAGAAGGGCCGCACCGTTGCTCTTGAGGACGGCATTCTCGACCTTCAGGTACCTCGCAACATCGAGGTGATAAGGCGTCTGAACGACCGTTTTGCAACGGAGTAGCCCTTCCCTACCCTATTTTACTATCAGTTTCCTTACAGCCACAGCATTGCCGCTACCGACCTTGATCATATAGATGCCGCGCGGCCAGGAGGCGACTTCGAGAGTGCATTGCGGTGCGGCGGGCTTCAGGCTTGCAACACAGCGCCCCTGGAGGTCGTAGCAATCGACTGAAAGGATGTCTTGCGTAGCCGACAGCGTCACTTCAGAGCTGGCCGGGTTGGGTGCCATCTGGAAAGTGAAGTGCGGCGAGACGATGCTCTCAGCAGTGGTATCTGCCGCGAAGAAGGCAGTCAACGAGGTGTCCTGGGTCAGCGTCAGAATGCGTGGGTTGGTGGTGTCGCCGTCGTTCCAGTAGAGGAAGTGCGAGTCGGAACCTATGGGCGAAGCGGTGAAGACGAGCCTCGAGCCTTCAAGGAATGCATTGGCGCTTGAGGCATCTTGCGTCCCGCTCTCGACAGCGATATCGACAGTGCCCAGGGAAGGATCGTTGGAGGAGGCAGTGGCCTGGTAATAGCGCGGCTGCGGCACAGCGGCGGTTTCGAACGAGACAGGGCCTGTCCAAGGACTGCTGTAATTGACGCGGTCGATTGTGTTATTGTTGCGCACCCACACATAATACCTCTTGGCCGGCTGCAGTCCGCTTATTGTCACCGGGTTGAGGTCGGAAATGAAGGTGCTGTCGGATTGCGGGAACGAAGGCGATGTGCCATAGACGAACGTGCGGCTGGCAGGCTGCGTGGTGTCGACGACCGTAAGCGTCGCTTCATACTGCGAGACAGAATCGACGCTGATATTCAGCGGGGGCATACAAGGCAAGTCCAAGGTGACCTGAATCTGTCCAATATTCAGGCTGTAACCGCTGTGATAGTCGGACATCAGCGGAGCCACAATTGCGATGTAGCGTCCACTGCCGGTATAGCTGTCAAGGTGCTTGGTGAAATGCTGTACGGTTTCGCCAACTAACGAGTCGCGCGAAACGGGAGTATATGTGCTGAAGTCGCGCGGGTCGTCGAGCACACCGATCTCTACAACCTCCACATACTCGTTGTTGTAGCCCGGATAGCCATTTTGGGCTGCATACGAGACGGTAAGGTCGGTAATGCTGTCGGCAAAAAGCGGAAGCACCAAAGCCGAATAGCTGTTACCGTAGTGGCTCATACCGACGTAATGGCTCAGGGCCGGATTGACAGGGCTGTTATGATAGACATCTGCCGAGCTTGCACTCGTGCTGTTGAAGTACCAGCAGGGGTCAATGACATTGTTAAGCAGCTGGAACGACGTGCCACCCCACGAGGAGAAGTCTTCGGTGAAAGGCAGATCGTCGCGACTGATGGCCATACAAGATGTATAGAAGTCGTTGGAAAGCGTCCAGCGACTATGCACGCCATCGCCACATTCGGCACGCACGGCAGCCTTATAGTGCGTTCCGGCAAGCAGACCGCCAAGGATGAAAGCGGTGTCGGTGATGCCGCTTACGACCTGATAGGTAGAGGCGTCACTTGTGTCGAAGACATCAACAGGGCCATAGGCGACAGAAAAGCTTGCAGGCATCTCGTCGAGGTAGAGCCAATTGAGCGACACCGACGTGTCGAGCGGATGGTGAGCCACTACGCGAGGCGAAGCGTGGCAGCCGTTGTCGGGCAGGCACCAGGAAAAGAGTTGGATGCCGCCGTCGAAGTAGTCGTGGCAATTGAAGACAAGTGTCAGAGGGCCATTCGTGGAGATGTGGGTGGGCATCGTTGTGTTTTCTGTATACGTTCCAAGGAGAGTACCGTTGGTTCCGGCGCCATCGTACACCTTGATATTCAATATCCAGTTGTTGTAGGGATGCAAGTTCACGTTGCCCTGTATAGCGGCCAACGAGTTGGGCGTTGAAGGGAAGATTACCAGGGTGTCGTCGGCAAAGAAGTTGGAATCTTTAATCATAGTGTTGCAAGTGAAGATGGTATCGGTACGGCCCGGAAGCATAGTCCACACTCCGGCCTGGAAGGATACAGGGCCGTTCCAGAAGCCGGTGTCGCCAGCGCCGCAGAGGGTGCGGACAAAGACGCTGTAGTTCTGCCCTGCAACGAGGGTCGGCAGCATATAGGATGTGTCGTTGGTTACGGCAAGCAAGCCGGCATCGGGATTGGCAAGGCCAGCCCCGTAGGAGACCTGCCACTGTGAAGTGCCCTCGGCTGCGCGCCAGCACACCGTTGCAGCATCGGCCGAGACGGGATTGACAATCTGTATGTCGGAGGGCGAGAGGCAGCGTTCAGGAGTGTTGACGTTCAAGATGCTTACCAACGATGTGTCGCCGCTGGCGCAGATGGTGCGCAGCTTGAAGAGGTAGGACGTCCGCTGGGTTAGTCCTGTGATGGTTATCGCAGTGTCGGCGGTGACGAAAGCGCCCGACTCAAGGCTGTCAATAGAGTTGTAACTGACAAGATAGAGGGAGTCTGTGGCACGACGGCCCCAATGCAATGCGACGCTGTCGGAATAGACCTCGTCGGCTGTGAAGGAAGTCGGCAAGATGCAGTAGGTGACATTGTTTGAAATAGACATACGCATCACCGGCAGACTTGCAGACAAAGAGGAATGGTTTCCCGAAGTGGTGTTGCCCGGATGGTCGCCGTAGCTTACGTCAGCATCGTCAAAGCGATGCAGCACAGCGCTGTCGACGGGGCTGTAATGATAATTCCAAAGCGCCGACCATTGCGAGCCGTGATACGACACCGCGATAGCGAGGTTGTCCACGCCGTTGTAGTAGAAAGGTATGGTGAGCGGTATGGCAAACCAGCCAGTGCTTTGGGGCTGCATAACGGTAGCGTGAGCCACAGCCGTAAGCGAATCGGCAGGGAACCAGCTGGTATTGTCGGGATGAACATTCCACGGGGTATGTCCCATATAGACAGTGACACTTGTATCTTTCGGCTGGGTGCTTCCCACCGAGGCGGCACTGAACCAAAGGGTATCGATATAACAGGGTGTCCTCAACGAGTCGGCGGGATAAATCATCTGGGTCCAAGTATGGTTAAAATATCCATTGATAGGAGCCCTGTAATCGACAAAAGAGCCTACTTCACCGAACTGTACGATATCGTGCGAGAAAGAGCCTCGGTTGGTGATAATCTGGACTGGCTGCGACCACAAGCTGCTGTCGTCGGCGCCACAAACGGCACGTACTTTAATATTGTAGCGGCTATTGCTATTAAGGCCTGTAAGTGTGAAAGGGTTGGTGGAGACGCTGACCACGCCGGAGTGAGCGACATCAGTACCTTGGCCCATTACTTCCGTGAAGGCCACCTCCCACAGCGTGGCACTGCCGTTCTCGCGCCAGCTGACGACAGCCTGGTCGGACAGCAATGGATCGATGAAAATGCCGGCAATAACGCTGTCGGGGACGGGACAGGTTTCGATGTAGGCTCTTACGTTGCCAAAATAGTAGCCTGTGTCGCCATCGCCACAGATTGGACGGACGGAGAAATTATAGGTGTGGTTGCTGTGCAAGCCGCCGATAGTGCATACCGTCGAGTCGTTTGCAAAGAGGGTGCCGCTGTGACTGCCGTC
Organism: uncultured Bacteroidales bacterium; assembly: GCA_905236645.1. Lineage (GTDB taxonomy): Bacteria > Bacteroidota > Bacteroidia > Bacteroidales > P3 > Colimorpha. Next base: position 9,184 of record CAJOMZ010000046.1, on the reverse strand, counting down.
GGCAGCGCTGTAAGACACCTGCCATTGAGATGCTCTGCCGGATTCGTTCCACAGCAGACGTACATTGTTGCCATCTACACTTGCAATATGGACATTGTTAACACTCAGACAACTGCTTGTGATTATAGAGAAACGTGCCACAGGCCTGAATGTGGCTCTTGTGCCGAGGAAATCATCGGATGTAAGCTGCTGCAGCGGGAACGGAGAAGTGGAGCTTCTATACATAACGCTTCCGCTGCCAGCAGTGGAATAAGAGAAATAGTCGCCACTACCTCTTACAATACTATTGTTATGAAGAAATACCACTGCCAATTCGTCTACACCATTGTAAAAGAACGGCGTTTGGAGAGGTATGGGCACCCAGCTGTTGCTGCCTGGCGCACGCCAGGTATTGGCGTGGAACACCTCTACAAGAGAGTCCAGTTCAACCCAATCGCTGTTATCGCGAGCCAAAGTGGTGTCGAAATGAGCCAGATAGAGCGTCAACGAGGTGTCGAGCTGACCGGTTCCATTGAAAGCAGTATTGCAGTAGAACCAGACGGTGTCAATCCAACCGGCGGCCGAATATTGCGTCATCGGGTAGATTGTCTGAGCCAGAGAGTGTTTTGAAGCTCTGTAAATAGGATAATTGGCCGAATTGGAACTACCTGGGTTGCCTATCTGGACTGTGACAAGTGCGTGCAAGGAGTCGAGAGCTGTGGTAAGCAGTCTGGAACAAGGCTGGCTGGTGTCGCCTTCGTTGATGGCGCGGACAGTGACATTGTAAGCGGTATGACTGGCAAGTCCATTGATGGTAAACGGTTTGGCTGTTGCAATAAGCGACTGGCTGAAAGAGTTGTCTTGCGTTGCACAATCCACAATCCAACGGGTTGCAGTGCCCTGCTCGGTCCAGTTGACAGTCAGCGAACCATCGGTGCGGCCTACCAAGACAATGTCCTTAACGGGATGGCAGACCTCCTGTTCTATAACAAGCGAGTCGATATCTCTTATTCTCCCTATGAATGTGCGGAAAGCCAGACGTCCGGCAGAGCGGTCATTGCAATAGAAAGCCTGCGCACCGGTGCCGGCGAGCGTCACATTGTTCTGCAGGGTGATGCCGTCAATATGATTAAAACTGCCAACCTGCAAATCATTGTTCATAGTTCCGAACTGAAGTGTGGCGCCCATATCATTGGTATAGCATAGGGCAGCAGTGACCTTCAGGTGGTCCATACGAATCTGCGTTGTATCGAACTCGGGCGACACCCAATAGCAATAGCCGCTTTCCGGATGCTCCACATAGGTCCAGCAAGGAACATTCATATATGGGACTTCGTCAGTAAGTGTCGGGCCAAGGTCGTTGTGCAACAGACGATAAGGCAACGTCGAGACAGGCTGGCAATCGGTGCAAAAGGCGACATTAGTATTTTGTGAATACCTGTTACCGCTATCGCAGACAGTGTGTACTATCACCCTGTAGTAAGTACCTGGCTGAAGGCTGTCGATAACTAAAGTGTTTTCTGTGGTATTATAGGTTGTATAATTATACTCGCTATACGGAGACACGCCCACCTGATAGCCGAAGGCACCCAATGTGCGGTCGCGCCAACTTACGGTTACCGAGGTGGTGGTAATGTTCGAGACCACCACATCGTAGGGTATGTAGCAGCCAAAAATGGTGTCGAGAGTCACTCGGCGCAGGTAACCTCGACCCCAGCGGACGGCGATATGGCCGTCGGCTCCCGTCCAGCGACCGAAATCCAGATTTCCTGCCAAAATGTTCGAGCCTGAGCCATACACCGTGTCGTATGGCTGGAAGGTATTGGTGTCGGCGGCATTGGTCATCACTCCAATCTCTACAGGTGTGCTGTCGGGTACAGAATATCTTAATTGTATATGTATTGCCGACAGAGGCACATCGAAAAGAGGCAACACAGCATAGCTTTTCGCACTGTCGTTGGCTGGCAGTATGGAATAATTGCTGACCGATGCGTTGTACAATGTCCAACAGCTGTCGACATTCGCATTTGTTGTATAGACATCGTAAGGCAGCGAAACAACACAATTCTGGGCATTGACAGCAGCGAAGAGCCCTGCAGCCAAAAACAAGAAAGAAAAAACTTTTTTCATAAAACCATTTTTCAAGATTAACTACACCCTATATGTAACAATTCGTCCCGTTTTTTTACAGAACAATAAAAACATTTTTCTTCTGCATTGTTCCAACAGCGGCTGAACTTGGATGTAGCAGCTTATAAACCAAGCAGAAACAACAAGTCAAAAAACAACAGGAAGAAATTATTTTCCCATCCTGATGAAATCGAGGGCACGCTCAAGTTGATTGTCGTGGCCAGATTGGAGGGCGGAGAAGTCGAACAGGCACTCTATGTCAGGTGTAACACCAACCCCTTCGAGCGACTTGTAGTCTTTGTCGACAACATCGAAGTTGCTGGTATAGACATAGTAGCCAAATCTGCCATAGTCACCGAAAACGCCGCTGTAAAGCATATCGTGGCCTCCGCTGATGAGCGGGCAGGTAGCCCCGTATGTGCGTTCTCCAATGACTGTTCCATTGGGCATCGACTGCACCATAAGAGCGGTTATTTCCGAGCAGCTTACGGAGTTGACATCGGTGAGGACAACCACCTTCTTGTCGCCCCACAGATGGTTTGACGGACAAGGGATTATGAACGGTGTCCAAGAGCTGTAGTCGAGACGGCCCAGCCCTTCTTTGGTGCGCGTATAGCCCAGGTCGATATCCGAGGCCGAGAGACTTGCCACAACGGGCTTCAGGTCGGCCAGATTGCCACCGCCGTTGCCACGGACATCGATGATAACGGCTTCGACCTCGTCGCGTCCAGCCCATCCGTTGGTCACGCCGTCGACGATGCCGTTGCCATAGAAGGCACGCAGCGGAGCCAAATCAGAGGCAGAGAGGTAGTTGGCAACCGAAGTAATCTGGAAAGAGCGGAAACGAAGGTAGGCTATCTTCTTGCCGTTGCTGCCGGGAAAGAGGGCGAAAAAGCAAGGGAAAGAACTGCTGCCCGACTTGTATTCAGTGACACCCGGAATTGTAGAAAGCAGCGCTGTCTGCTGGTCGAAGAAGGTGTAGTGATAATAGTCGCGATTGGGCACCTCGTCCCAGGCGGGGTCGGCATAGACGGCGTTGCCGGTCTTTAAATTCTTGACCTGCACATACATATGATGATCCAGCAGACCTCGCACCATCGACTGGTAGGCATCGGTGAGCTGGGCATCGGTGGCCGAGCCACGCTTGTCGAACTCTTGGAAGACAGGATGCATACGCTCGTAGACTTCGTCCCAGTCAACGGTATCGCGATCCCAGAACAGATACCCTTGGTCGATGCCCGTCCATACGGTCTCGAACTGGGAGGTGTAGGTAGTGCAGAAATGGCGGTCGGGGTCCGTCACCTCGAGCGGCTCCTTGCGGCAGGATGCCAATAGCAATATGAATAGCAGCGAAAGCTTCAGTATATTGGTGTTTTTCATTGTTTTCGGATTATCAGAACCAGTAGGCGGCGCCGAACTGGATCACACTCGTGGTGTTGTAACGGGGATTGAGGTTTGTCATATAATTCTTCTGGACATCGGTAAGTCCATAATACCATCTCATTTCGGCCGACAGTTCAACCTTCCTGGCTATGGTGCATTGAGCGGCAAAACCATAGACGATGCCGGCGTCAAAGCGGTTGTCGCGGATGTCGTTGAACGTATAATCCTCGTCGAAAAAGGTGTCGGCTTGGTTTCCGGTTATAAGGTAGGACACCGAAAGGCTCTGACCTTCGCGGTGTCCGCTGAGCCACCAACCGGCATAACCGCCGACAATGCCGCTAACCTTGAAGTTGCGGCCTGCCGAAAGCATAGCGACCACAGGGACAGAGAGATAGTTATTGGTCGACTCGGTATAGACAAAAGGCAGGAAACGGTTGTCGCGGTCGAGACGGTAATTCTTTTGCACCAATGCAACATCGGCACGCAGAGCAAGCCAGCCCGCAGGGTGGAAGCTGGCGCCGATACCGGCAGTATAGCCCTGCCTGTCGGTGTATTTCATATCTGTGGCGTAAGCCACGTCGATGACGTGATGGTTGCTTGCAGGGCCGGCAAAAACGCCTAACGACCAATGCGAGACAGCCTTTGAGGGGAAGAGATTGCCGGGAAAAGTGTTTTCGCCGGCTCCTTCTGTGGGCTGAGCCCAAGCCGCTGAAGCTACGGGCAACAGCAAGAGCAATGCAAAAATTTTCAGTTTCATAAACAAAAACGAGGGACACACCCTGCGGGGTGCGTCCCTCAAAGGAATTGAAGCTTTATTTCTTGGCGGCTTTCTTGGCAGGTTTGGCTGCAGACTTGGCTTTGACGGCCTTTGCTGCGGCTTTCACCGTGCTTTTTGCCTTGGCGACGGCCTTGTCAGCAGCTTTGGCGACCTTCTTGGCGGCTTTCTCAACCACGTAAGGGTTGTCCTCGTTGCTAACGAAAGGATAGCTGTAGTTGCTGGCAGGGTCGAAAGTCTCCTTGATGGCCTGCGGCGAGGTCCAGCGAATAAGGTTGAGGTAGGAACCAGCCTTGTCGTTGGTGCCGCTGGCGCGTGCACCGCCGAAGGGCTGCTGGCCGACAACGGCGCCCGTGGGCTTGTCGTTGTAGTAGATATTGCCGGCGGCATATTTGAGGATTTCAGCGCCGGTACGCAGGGCTTTGCGGTCGGTGGCGAAGATGGCTCCGGTAAGGGCGTAGGGCGATGTCTCGTCGCAGAGGTGCAGCGTCTTCTCGTAGTCCTTGTCGTCGTAGACATAGACAGTGATGATGGGTCCGAAGATTTCTTCGCACATCGACTTGTAGTCAGGCTTCTTGGCGAGGATAACAGTCGGTTGGATGAACCAGCCCACGCTCTTGTCGCCGGTGCCGCCGAAGACGATTTCAGCGTCTTTGCTCTTCTTGGCGTGCTCGATATACTTCATACAGTTGTCGAACGAAGCCTCGTCGATGACGGCGTTGACGAATGCCGAGAAGTCGCGCACGTCGCCCACCTTGATTTCCTTGAGCATATTGCCGACAATCTCCTTGACTTTAGGCCACATCGACTTGGGGACGTAGGCGCGGCTTGCCGCCGAGCACTTCTGGCCCTGGAACTCGAAGGCACCGCGCACGATGGCCGTAGCCACCTGAGCGGGATTGGCCGAGGCGTGGGCGAAGATGAAGTCCTTGCCGCCGGTCTCGCCGACGATTTTGGGATAGGTGCGGTAGTTGGCAATGTTGTCGCCGATACTCTTCCAGAAGCCGTTGAAGGTTTTGGTGCCGCCGGTGAAATGGACGCCGGCGAGGTTTTCGTTGGCGAAAGCCACCTTGCCGATGAGGGCGCCGCTGCCGGGCAGGAAGTTGACCACGCCGTCGGGCAGACCTGCTTCCTTGTAGATGTCCATAAGGATGTAGTTGCTCAGCATAGCCGTCGTGGAGGGCTTCCAAATGCAGGTGTTGCCCATCAGGACGGGCGAGAGGCAGAGGTTGCTGGCGATGGAGGTGAAGTTGAACGGAGTAATTGCGAAGACGAAGCCTTCGAGCGGGCGGTAGGTCATATAGTTGAGCGTACCCTTGTCGCTGCACGGCTGGTCGCTGTATATCTGGCTGGCATAGTAGGCGTTGTAGCGCAGGAAGTCGACCAGTTCGCAAGCCGAGTCGATTTCGGCCTGCATAGTGGTCTTGCCCTGGCCAAGCATTGTGGCTGCGTTGATGAGCCAACGGTATTTGCCACTGATAAGGGTGGCGATTTTGAGCATCACGCTGGCGCGCTCAATCCAAGGGGTGTTGGCCCATTCTTCGTGAGCCTTCATAGCGGCGTCGATGGCCATTTTGACCTCCTTCTCGCCTACCTTGTAGTACTTGGCCAGTACGTGGTGGTTCTCGGTAGGCATCACGATGGTGCCTGTATCCTTAGTTTTCAGCTTTTTGCCGCCGATGACGGGGCAGATTTCATACTCCTTTTTGTAGAGTTCGTCGAGGGCCTCGCGGATTTTGGCGCGTTCGGGACTGCCTGGGGCATAGCCCAATACGGGTTCGTTTTCGGGCTTCGGGAAAGAAAAAAGTGTGTTGTTCATAAATGTTGATTATTATAAATTGTTGTTACAAAATTCTTTAAAGGCAAAAGGGCGATTAATTGCCTCGGAAACAGGATGCAAAAATACATTTATTTTCGCGATATTCAAAAAAAATGTAACTTTGCCGATGTCCGAAGAAATCAACAATTCTGCATATTGAATTGAAAGACAAAGCATAAAACAATATAAAAAAAGTCAAAAACAATGAAGAAAATCGGAATCATTATGATGTTTGTGGCTATGTTCGGAGCCACATCGTGCAGTTCTCTCACTTCGGCCACCGATGCTACGGCGGCGGCTTCGGGAGCGACGTGCGGCAAGGCGCTGCTTGCGCTCAACAGCAGCAAGAAAGCCGGCACGCTGTCTGTCGCCAACCCTACCGACCTGGCCAATATGCTTGTTGTCATAAATGCCTATAACGGGCTGAAAGCCAACAAAGAGAATGCCAACTACAAAAAGTCGTTCACCACAGGAATGGTAACCGGAGGCAACGGTGTCATCACCACGTCGATCGCTACGAACCTGACCAACAGCCTGCTCAACGCCACGGGGCTTGACGGCGTGAACACAACCAATATTACGCAGAAGGCGCAGACTGTGGGTACAATCCTGCAGCTGCTCAACGCGCTGAACCAGTAGGGAACGGTTCGGTTACAGTGCACAGCGGGGGTGTTTGTAGAAATGCCCCCGCTGTGTTTTTTTTGTCGATTGCCCGGCGCATCGCCCCTCCAGCGACCGTGGAGGGCCGAAAAACAGCCGCAAAAACGTCGCCTCATAATCAGCACATTAGACCAACACCGTCCGTTGTCCAGTCGTTGTCCAGTTGTTGTCCAGTTGTTGTCCAGTCAATGACTGGACAACAACTGGACAACAACTGGACAACGACTGGACAACGGACGGTGTTGGTAGGGTCCGGAAGCGGGGATGAAACTGGGATGAAACGGAGACAAAACGGTGACGAAACGAGGGGGTTATCTTCCCGATTTGTCGACGTTGCGCTGCCACTGTTGGTATTTGATGCGGCCGAGGGCGCTGTGCCGCGCGAAGTGTCGGAAGGCTGTTTCGTCGGCGTCGGCAAGGGCTTCGAGGCTGGCTTTGCGCTCGTCGTCGAGATGGTAGGCGGCGGGGGCGTGTCGGTTGAGGGGGCAAACGTTCTGGCAGATGTCGCATCCGAAGGCGTAGCCGCGCGTGTCGAGGTCGGAGGGCAGGTCGGGGGCGCGGTTTTCGATGGTGTTGTAGGATGTGCAACGCCGTGCGTCGAGCATAGGTGTGCCTGTGTTTGAGACGGTTATGGCGTGGTTGGGGCAGGCGTCGATGCAGAGTCGGCAGGCGACGCAGGGGTTGTCGGTGCGAGGGGTGTCGTAGTGGTCGACGGTGGCTGTAGCGACGAGTTCGCCGAGGAAGCAGAGGGAGCCGTAGCGTGGATGGATGAAGAGGGTGTTGCGTCCAATCCATCCCAGGCCGGCGCGCACTGCCCATCGGCGGTCGCTGACGGGGGCGGTGTCGACGAAGGGGCGTGCTTCGAAGAGGGGATATTTTTCTTGTATCAGCGCTATAAGCCTGTACATCATACGCTTGAGGCGCGAGTGATAGTCTTCGCCATAGGCGTACTGTGCTATTTTGGCTTTGGATTCGATTTGTCGGTCGGGCTTGTAGGCGAGCACAAGTGAGACGACGCTTTGCGCTCCTTCGACGAGGAGACGTGGGTCGCGCCGCAAGGCGGCGTTGCACTCCATATAGTGCATATCGGCTTGATAGCCGCGCCAGAGCCATTCGTCGAGGGGGTATTCCTGGTCGGTCAGGGCGAGGGCCTGCGCGATGCCGCAGTCGGAGAATCCGACTGTGGCGGCGGCATCCTTCAGGTATTGACTATTGATTGTCAAACTTGTCCTTTTTGCTTCCGGAATAGAGTTCGAACTTGAGCAGCCGGCAGTCGAGCGAGCCGTTGAAGAGCTGTATCTTGCGCGAGGGATGGAGTCCGATGTGTTTCATCGCTTCGAAGTCGGAGGTGATGAGCCACACTTCGCAACGCTCGCCGTAGAGTTTCTTGAAGGTGTCGCCCAGCTTGGTGTAGAGGTCGTTGAGGTCTTCGACTTTGATGCGTTCGCCGTAGGGGGGATTGGTGACGATGATGGTTTTGCCTTCGGGGGGCTCCTGGTTTTCGAACGAGCCGTGATAGAGCATCACGTCTTTGTGGAGCTTGGCGTACTGGAGGTTGCGTTCGGCCTGCTGGAGGACATCGATGTCGATGTCGTTGCCCCAGATTTCGCACTGGAAGTCGCCGGAGCCGATTTTGCGGTCTTCGGTTTCCTTGACGCTTTTCCATTCGCCTATGTTGAAGTCGCGCCAGCGTTTGAAGGCGAAGTTTTCGTGGCGGTAGTATTGTGCGGGGATGTTGTTGGCAAGCATAGCGGCTTCGATGAGGAGCGTGCCGCTGCCGCACATCGGGTCGTAGAAGTTGCAGTCGCACTTCCAGCCGGAGAGTTTTATCATACCGGCGGCGAGGACTTCGTTGATGGGGGCTACGCCCACGGCCTGCCGGTAGCCGCGCTTGTGAAGCGAGTCGCCCGAGGAGTTGAGCAGAAGGGTGACGTGGTTGTCGGCGATATGGAGGTTTATCTTGAAGTCGGCGTTCTCGGTGTCGATATTGGGGCGGTGGTTGAACAGGCGGCGCAGGCGGTCTACGATGGCGTCCTTGGTTTTGAGGGCGGCGTAATAGGAATGGGTGAAAATGTCGCCCGAGGTGGTGGAGTCGATCATAAAGGTGCCGTCGACGTCGATGATCTTTTCCCACTTGATACGGCTCACGTTGTCATAGAGTTCCTGGTCGGTAATATATTTTCTGAGGATTTTTGACTCGTCAAAATATCCGTCTTCCAGGAAATAGGTTTCATCAAACCCGAGGTTTGGATAAACGGTGTTCCGCTTCCATCCGGTATTCTGGTAGGGATGCATGGCGACGGCGGTATATCCTTCATTTTTCAGGTTGGACACTATGGAAGTAGGCGTTTTTGTGAGGTACTGCTCATAAACCACGGAACCTTCCGGCAGAAATGCCATGGTGTTTCCGGTCATGTATTCCCACTCGGAGTTTGGTG
>CAJOMZ010000045.1 GCA_905236645.1 uncultured Bacteroidales bacterium | reverse complement strand
GCCCGCTGCATATCGTCGATACTCACCGGGACACTCTCGTTCCACAGCCACCAGAACTCATCCTCGCAGAAGCGCACGTCGTCGTAGTCCTTCATCGCCACATTGAGCTCGTAGCGGTGTTCGTTGTCGGAGCCCAGACCTTGGTCGGAGAGGTTGCTGCTGCCCATAATAACCCAGCCGTCGCTGTGCTCCGAAAAGTTGGACGGCAGGCAGAGGTAGAACTTGGCGTGGAGGTTGCGGGTGGCGTGGATGCGCATCTGCAGCTTGCCGCTGGCAATGTCGTCAAACATCTGCATAATGCCGTGCTCGGTGTCGGCATCGTAATGTGCCTGACGGATATCGTCGACAAGTTGCTGACGGTACTGATTCACCACCTCGTCAGGATGGCTGTCGGCATTGAACAGCAGGCGGGCGTTATGACGGCTGAGGATGTTGTCGATGTTGATGCCCACCAGGATGCGTATCTCGCCGACATTCTCCAGCTCGCGGCGCAGCTTGAAATAGCCCGAAGAACGAAAATAGCCAACCACGGCGTGGAAGACGTCGAAGTTGGCCATTGCCGATGCGATGCCGTGGAACTTGTCCATCAGCGTCGCATCGATGTTGTTGAAAAACTTGGTGCTCATAAGGCTTGGCGTGATAGCGCTTAAGAGTTTTAGAGAAAAAGTTATCCGTGAAACTCTCTTTGTACGTGGAGGTTCGCCAAAACCTGTACTACAACTAAGAAAGCCCACGGATACCCGTGAGCGTTCTGCTTTCTTTTGTAGTACTATTTGAAATTTGGCGATTTCCACGTACAAAGCAAAGCAAAAGCGCTTTATATTATGTCTTTATATTATTCTGTTTCTATTCTATTTATAATTTTTTTGTGTATTTTATATTGTTATCCAATTATGAATTTACATTTAATAAACAAATTCCACTTCAGTGGTGAGTGTACGGTGCCCGCCTTGTCGGAGAGCGGGAACATTGATTCGTATATCGCAATCGACGACAAAGATGTTGCCCTCGTGCGAAAGGATCACGTTCTCGTCGTGCAAGTCGCTCAGATAGATGTCAGGAGTGGCAAAGGTCCAGTTTCGGGGGTTGCGAAGCTCAAACCCCATCTTTTCCGCAAAGGTTCGAATCTCAGCATCACTCATTTTGGAGCCTTGTATGTACTGTTGCTCCACAATGACTTGAAAGTCTCCGCTTTCGAGTCGTCCAAATCCGACTACAGACAACTTGGTTTCAGGGAAGAACGCGTTGTGAAGACTAATTCTGTCAAAAGCCAAAATAGGTTGGATATAATAATCCAACCCGATGGACTTTGTCAAATTAAATCCTTGCTGGTAAACAGAAGCTTCGCCCCCCTCGGCTATTCGCTCGCCAAATTGCTTCTCGAGGCGCAGGTCGACATCGTCATACCAACAGTTGACCTTCCTTGCCCATCGCTCTATATAGTTTTCCTGCGTCTTTCCTCGTTGACACTCTTCTTGGAAGCTGAGTTCTGCTGAAATTCCGCTATTTGCTGCAGCATCTGCTCCCGCGAGTAGGGATGCAATGACATGCGTTGCACCTCCCACTGCGCAGCCATGCTGTTCGAACGGTGAAAATCGTTTATATACAAGCCGTCCAATGATAAATAACTCTGCATAATGTTCAAGTCTTTGCAGACCCTCGGGAGTGAACCCGTTGGCAATGATGCTTTTAATGTCTTCCCAAAAATCTGCGTTGTTCATATTCAATTAACGAGAAAAAGTATATTTTATTGTAAATGCATACTAAACGCATTTTATGACTATTCCATTTGTTCTTTATATCTATTTCTGTTTCTTTGTTTTATGTTATTGTTGCATTTTTGTCTACTGCAAAGATATGGAAGTTGTTTTTTTCTTTTCAGTTGTTCTTTCACTTCATTTATCAGCTGCTGCTCGGGTAGGAGACTGGTACTCAGATGCCAAAATTCAATTGCGAACGCAGTGTGTTCGCAATTGGATAAGTGCGATAAAACTGACGTGCCTGTTCAAGCTGTCGGACGCCAAACCCACTACCATACTCCGGTTCTATGGTTTTCGCCAGATTTTTGATCAGATATTTGCCGTAGTCGGCACGGGCCTTGCCTTGCTGCTCTTCCTCCAAGATTCTTTTACCCAAGTGCCAATACATTTGTACCCGACAGAAATCAACACTACGTACCGCATTGGTTCGTGCGTCGTTGATTATCTGTCGTATATCGGCGATAAATTGTTGTCGAACAGCTGTAGTATTGTCCATCTTATCAATTTTCTGTTCCATCACCAAAAGCAGAAAAGTTTTGTGTTTGTTTTATTCTATTCTTCTCTTTTAACTATTTTATTTTCTTTGTTTTATGTTTTATGTCGTTTTTCAATAAATGTCCTATTCCTCTATCTTCACTATCCGCGTGTAGCCGTATTCCTCCAGCTTGTCGATTTGGGCCTTGATGTTCTTGGCCTTGGGGCTGATGAGGACGCGGTTGCCTTGGTCGCGCAGGGCGTTGACTTCGACGATTACTTCGCGGATGCGGTCGGCCGACAGGCCGGGACGCAGCAGGTAGGCCACCGATTCGCAATGGCGGTCGGGCTTGAAGCCCTTGTCTTTCAGGATGGCGACAATACGTTCGAAACCAATCGAGAAGCCGCAGGCAGGAGCCTGAATCTTGCCGTCGCTGAACTTGCCAATCATCTCGTCGTAGCGTCCGCCGCCGGCAATGCTGAACGAATAGTTTTTCTTGTCAATCAGTTCTATCTCGAAAATGGGACCGGTGTAGTAGCCCATACCGCGAACCAGTGACGGGTCGAAAACAATCTCGCCTCGGCCTTCCACGATGGCGCGCACGCAGCTGATGATGGTGTCCATATTGTCGGCGATGGCTGCGTCGAGGCTGGCGCCTATGTGCTTGTCGGCAAAGCCTTTGCAGAGGTCGTAGTCGGTGCCGCCGGCCAGCATCGCGCTGTATTTTGCAATGCCCTCTTCGGGCAGCTCCATTTTGCGCAGCAGGTCGGCAACGCCCTCAACGCCAATCTTGTCCAGTTTGTCCAGCACTATGCAGATCTCGTCGAACTTGTCGGCCTCAAAGCCGCAGGCGGCCGACATTGCCTTGAGGATGCGGCGGTCGTTGACGCGAATCTTGAAATTGCCCATACCCAGGCGGTGCAGCATCTCGGCGGTGGCGGAAATAAGCTCGATCTCAGCCAGATTCGATGCGTCACCGATGATGTCGATGTCGCACTGCGTAAACTGGCGGAAACGGCCCTTCTGCGGCTTGTCGGCGCGGAACGAACTGCCCAGTTGCATTGCCTTGAACGGGTACGGGAGTATGTTCATATTGTTGACGAAGAAACGGCTGAGCGGCACCGTCAGGTCGTAGCGCAATCCGCTGTCGCACAGCTCGTCGTTGCTCTCCGATTCTTTCAGCTTCTCGCCGCGCTTCAAGATTTTGAAAATCAACGACTCGTTTTCGCCGCCCTGTTTGTTGGTGAGGTTCTCTATATGTTCGATGACGGGCGTTTCTATCAGGTTGAAACCGAAACGTCCGTAGGTCTCCTTTATCAGGCCCAGCGCATACTCGCGTATTTCCATATCGGCGGGCAGCTGTTCAGGCATACCCTTGACCGGTGTCTTTATCATTGCCATAATCGTCTGGTATATTGATTGTTGGTTATTTATTGCTCTGTATTACAGAAATGCAAAATTACTAAAAATTCTCTAAAAAAATCCATTATCCATAAAATAAATCCCAATTCGGGCATCGGAGACTGTGCCGGATGGACACTTGTTTCCGGGCGACGGGACGCATCGCCGCTGCAGACACAGCGAGCTGCGCCGATGCAAGGATGTAAAATGGATGCCGAAAGCAATGGCGCGATGAAAACCTATAATGCGGCAATAGCAGCATATTGCCGCTCCGACAACCGATTCCCGTCCGGCTTGTCTATGCCTCGCCCCTGCCCCGTTTCCGAGACGTACTTCCTTCGTTCGTTGTCCAGTCGTTGTCCAGTTGTTGTCCAGTTGTTGTCCAGTCATTGACTGGACAACAACTGGACAACGACTGGACAACGACTGGACAACGAACGAAGATGGTCTTGTAACTTGCTGGTAATGAATGCTCGTTTTTCGGGCCCAAAACAGGTGCCAATATGCTCGGGGTGCCGTTGCTGCGGAGGTAGGCATCAGGGGCGCTACGCTCGAAACCTAATAAAATCTCATCAAAATCATTCAAATTTGTTGAATTCTTGGACTGGTTTGTAGAATTTCGAGGCGGCAAGGCCGCCCCTTTAGGTCGGGCAGGCAATTCCGCCGCAACGGGTTGTTTTGAGCACGGTTTGCACGGTTTGCACGGATCGGTCGAAAGTCGAATCAGGCCAATCCGTGGTCGGTTCAGATTCCTCTGCTTTCAAAGGCTGTGCGGCAATGATGAACTTAATTGCAAGTTTTTTTATGCCATCCAATTATTTTGTGTACATTTGCAGTTTCAGCCATCAAGGATGGCGCAGAACCCAACATACAGATTATTAATGTTATATACTATATATGGATAAGAAATCGATTATTGGACTGGTGTTGATTTTCCTGATTTTCCTGGGTTATATGTTCTGGATCAGGCCCAGCGATGAGGAAATTGCAGCCCGTAGGCGACAGGATTCTATAAATTATGTGGAGCGTTTGCGTGCCGACTCGCTGGCACGTGCCGAGATGGAGCAGAAGCGTCTGCAGGACTCGCTCTATCAGCTTGCTTTGACCGATTCGGCTTTGCTGGATTCGAACAGCGCTGCCTTTGCCGCCGCGCACAGGTTGAATATGGGCAATTTCTCGGCCAATGGCAGCAACCCGCGTGTGCACGTGAAGGTGCAGAACAAGGTGCTGTGTGTCGACCTTCAAAGCCTTGGTGCCTCGGTGCAGCAGGTTGTTCTGGACGAGTATCAGACGTTCGACAATATGCCGCTCGAGGTGATTACTCCCAATGCCAACAATCTGGACTTGGTGTTTGTGGACTCGCACAACGATGTGATAAACACCAAGATGATTCCTTTCGCCACCTATTGCAACGGCGTTTTGGTGACGGAGGACGGCGACTTTACGGTGTCTGAGAATGATTCGCTGACGGTGAGTTTCCGTGCTTATGTGAACGGAGAACGGAGAATGGAGAACGGAGAGCAGGGAACGGTGAACGGAGAGCAGGGAACGGTGAATGGAGAGCCTGAAACTGTGAACGAGGATGCCTATTTGGAGTTTCGCTATGTGTTCTATCCCGACAGCTATGAGATTGATTTTGATGTCAACTTCCACAATGTCAAGGACTATGTGAGCGTTACGCCCAATCTGACGCTGACGTGGAAGAACCGTATGAACCGTCAGGAGCAGTTCGACCGCAGTCAGAAGGGCAAGAACGCCAGCCGCAACAAGGACAGCGAACGATTCTATACCACATTGTATTACAAGAATGTGGAGGACAATGCCGACTGCCTGAAGGACGGACGTGACGACGAGAGGCAGATTACCACTCCTATCGACTGGGTGGCCTACAAGCAGCAGTTTTTCTGTGCCATACTGATGTCGGAGGGTGGCTTCCGCAATGCTCAGCATCTGCAGGTGTCCACCGACCGTGCTGTGAAGGACGACAGCTATCTATGCGATATGAGCAGCACGCTGGGGTGCGACTATGATGCCACGAGCGACGAGTACAAGATGGATATGCGCCTCTATTACGGGCCCAACAAATACCGCCTGCTCAGGACTATGGACCGCGGCTTCGAGCGCATTTTGCCGTTGGGCTGGGGCTTCTTCCTTACGCAGTGGGTAAGCCGCTTTGCCATCATTCCGGTGTTCAACTTCCTTGAGGGCTTTGGCTGGAACTATGGCGTCATTATCATCGTGCTGACAATACTGCTCAAACTCGTGCTGACGCCTCTTATGTGGAACAGCTACAAGACCGGTGCCGTGATGCGACACCTGAAGCCCGAGATGGAGGCCATCAACAAGAAGTTCCCCAAGCAGGAACAGGCTATGCAGAAGCAGCAGGCAATGACGGCATTGCAGAAGAAGGCTGGCATCAACCCGATGGCTGGCTGTCTGCCTATGTTGCTACAGCTGCCTATCCTCTACGCTATGTTCCGCTTCTATCCTGCATCTATTGAGCTGAGACAGAAGCCGTTCCTGTGGTGCGACGACCTGTCGAGCTACGACTCTATTCTTGACTTGCCGTTCAATATTCCTCTCTACGGCGACCATATCAGTCTGTTCTGCTTGCTGATGTTTGCTATGCAGTTCCTGTATACCGTCTATACGATGAAGCAGCAGCAGAGCCAGGCGACGATGCCGGGAATGAAGTTTTTGATGTACTCTATGCCGTTTGTGATGCTGTTCATCTTCAACAGCCAGTCGGCGGCATTGAATATCTACTATTTCTTCAACCTGTTGCTTTCGATGGCACTGATGTTCGGCATCCGTGCGCTGCTGACCGAGGACAGGGTCCGTGCACGTATGGCCAAGGCAGAGCTGGCCGGGAAAGGCAAGCCGCAGAAGAAATCGAAATTCCAGCAGCGCCTTGAAGAAATGCAGCGTATGAGCGAAGAGATGCAGAAGCAGCAGCAGAGACGTAAATAACACCAGAATTTGAAATCAACAAAATAATACATTAAAATGGTTGTAACTTTAGTAACAGTATTCATCATCGGATATGCCTGTATAGCACTTGAGCATCCGCTGAAAATCAACAAAACCGCGACGGCACTCCTGCTTGGCGTGCTTACGTGGGCCATTTTCTCGTTCTGTCACGTGGCTTTCGACCCCACGCTCGACATTGAGCAATGGCGTGCTTTTATGACGTCCAACCTTATCGAGAACCTTGGCGAAACGGCCGAGATTGTCTTCTTCCTTCTTGGCGCAATGACGATTGTCACCCTGATTGAGGACTATCAGGGCTTCACAATCATAACCGACAAGATCAAGACCACTAACAAGAAGAGGCTGTTGTGGATTATCTCCATCCTTACGTTCTTCCTGTCGGCGCTGCTCGACAATATGACTACAGCCATCGTGATGGTGGCGCTGCTGCGCAAGCTTATTGCCGACCAGAAGGAGCGCTGGCTGTTTGCCGGTATGGTTATCCTTGCCGCCAATGCCGGTGGCGCGTGGAGCCCCATCGGAGACGTTACGACCATTATGCTCTGGATAAAGGGCGAGGTGACGACGGTCAACATTATTGTCAAGACATTGTTCGCCAGCCTTGCGTGTATGGCTGTCCCGGTGTGGCTGATCGGCTTTACGCTGAAGGGCGACATCGAGCGTCCGGAAAGCAGCGACGAGGGTATGGTCGTTCCCCGCAACTTCCGCATTCTCGTGCTTGTTATGGGTGTATGCGCATTGGTGTTTGTTCCTGTCTTCAAGACGATCACCCACCTGCCGCCATATCTGGGTATGCTGTTAGGCCTCTCGGTTCTGTGGATAACCACCGAGATTCTGAGCCGCAAGTATTCCAAAGAGTACAAGCTGCCCACAGCAGTCAGCACTCTTGAGCACGTCGACGTGCCTACAATCCTCTTCTTCCTCGGCATCCTGATGGCTGTTTCCTGCCTGAAGGTGGCCGGCATACTTGAAGGCCTGGCCCAAGGGCTTAACGATACCTTCCTCGGTATGAGCATAGGCAATGAGCCTGTAGGCTTCTTCGTCATAGACCTTATAATCGGTGTGCTGTCGTCGATAGTCGACAATGTGCCGCTGGTTGCCGCAGTTCAGGGTATGTATCCTATCACAGGCAGCGACGTGATCTTTACTGTCAACCATCCGTTCTGGGAGTTCCTGGCTTACTGCGCTGGTACCGGCGGAAGCCTGCTTATTATTGGCTCGGCTGCCGGCGTCGCCGTAATGGGTATGGAGAAGATCGACTTCATCTGGTACCTTAAGAAGATAACCCTTTTGGCTTTTGTAGGCTATATTGCCGGTGCCATAGTCTTTATAATTATGGATGTCACCCTGTTCGAGAAGGTGGAATTCCTTCGCGAATTGGCCGCACTGCCTGCCGCGACGCCAATGATATGCTGAAAGACATAGAACTGAATAACTGAAATGCAAAACCCTAAGGCAAAACAGCCTCTCAAAGGCTCAGTGGGGCGACGGATGTTCAACATCGTTGTATATGCCTTTGCCATTGCCGGTTTCGGCATTATTGCAGCCTGGGTAATATTCAAGCTTGGCCTGACCAACAACAAGGGAGGGGTAGACAGCAACTACCGCTACCTGATGTCGGTGGCAGAGATGGAGGAGCTGGAGGACGCCGAGCTGACGCCACAGCAGCGCAATGCCATCTGGCTTGAGCAGTATCTTAAGCTGGCGGCCTTCGGTAAATTCTATCCCGAGAACGCCCACCTGATACTCGAGGCTGCCGAGCAGAGCGACAACCCCTTGGTGGTAGACCGTATGATAGCCGCAGCGTCGCTCTATACCGACAGCAGCGATGCCTACAATGATTTCCTGGCGAACCTCAAGAAGGTCTACGAGAGCCGCAAGCCACAGCAGTCGCCCACGGTGATACCCTGGATGGCCACGACGGAATGGGAGATGCTCAAGCCCTCGATAATGAAAGACAGCGCGTTGCTTGTCGAGGCAGGCAGACTTACCGGCGTGGAGCCACGACTGATAGTGGCCTGTCTTGTCGGCGAGCAGATACGCCTCTTCAACAGCAATCGTGAGATGGTGAAGAAGTATCTTGGACCCGTAAAGATGCTGTCGGTCCAGTCGCAGTTCTCCTATGGCGTCAACGGCATCAAGGAACATACGGCCCGGGCCGTCGAGGAACACCTCAAGGACAGCACCTCCGAGTTTTATATGGGCAAACGCTACGAGAACCTGCTCGACTTCAGGACCGACAACCACGAGATGGAACGCTACAACCGTCTTGTCGACTATCGCAACCATCTCTATTCCTATATTTATACAGGCTGCATCCTACATCAGACTATGCTGCAATGGAAACGTGCAGGGTTCGACATCTCCGACCGCCCGGATATCCTTTGCACACTCTTCAATGTCGGCTTCTCGCAGTCGCATCCTCACGACGCCCCACGCTGCGGAGGCTCGCATATCAGCGTCGACGGCCACCTCTACACCTTCGGTGCCATCGGCTTCGACTTCTACTATTCGGGCGACCTTGCCTCTGCTTTCCCGTATTGGAAGAAGCGTTTTGTCGAGGACGACGGCAAGCCGTTGACTGCCGAAGAGATTGAACAGCTACAGAACAATGTCAGCAATTGCAGCCGTCCCGAGAAAGGCCTTGAATACAAGACCGACCCTGAAACGTTAACTTGGTAAATCCTTTAAATCCTATAATAATGAATGATTTTGGCAATAGTTACGAACTCAAGAACTCATTGAATTTCTTTAAACGCCATTGGAAACTCCTGACCATCGTGTTTGTGGTCGCTTTTGCGGTGTCACTGATTGCGTCGCTCCTCGTGACGCCACGCTACAAGTCGTCGGCCATACTTTTCCCCACCAGCTCCAACCGTCTGTCCAAGGCTATCCTTGCCGAGCGCTACAGCCTCGACTTTATGGACTACGGTATCGAACGCGACTGCGAATATGCTATCCAGATACTCAGCTCGCAGTCGATGGAAGAGGATGTCTGCCGGCGTTTCAATATGATGGAGCATTACGGCATCGGCAACGACGACCCGCAGAAGTACTTCAAGCTCAACGAGGCCTATCGCAGCAACGTCAGCGTCAGGCGCACCGAATTCCTCGGTGTGGAAATCTCCGTGCTTGATGTCGACCCGCAGTGGGCCGCCGACATAGCCAATTTTATGGCCGCCAATTACGATACGCTTACCAGCCGCATACAGCAGGACCGCTCGCAGGACGCCTACCGCATTATGCAGGATGTCTGCAAGGAACTTGAGAACGACATCAGCGCCCTCGAAGACACGCTGCGTAAGGACAAGAGCCGTTTCGGTGTTGCCGAACTGATAAGCAACAAGACCAAAGAGCTTGCCGAGCTGCAGACTCGTATGTCGCAGACAAAGGTCGATATGTCGCGCCCCGTAAGCTACAAGTTCTGGCTTGACAAGGCTACTCCTGCCGACAAGAAAGCCTATCCCAAGCGTGCCGTCATTGTACTGCTCGGCACCTTAGGCACACTTGCCCTGCTGATTCTTCTTCTCCTCATTGCAGACCGTGCTAAAGCCATCAAGAACGACTGATGATGCCCTGGCTCAAGAAAAATAGCGCTGTCATCACTGCCGTAGTCATTACGGCGGCTTTCCTGCTGCTTAATTTCTTGCTGCTAACAAAAGATGTCTACTGGCTGTTCCTGCTGCCCTTGGCCGGTCTTGTGCTGGCGCTCTTTATGCTGAAATTCGAGACAGGACTACTCGTCACAGCGCTTCTTACACCTTTCGCCGTCGATTTTGCACTCTTGCCTGGTATGGAGCTATCTATGCCTGTCGAGCCGATGATGATACTCTTCTCCGTAATGTTCATCTTCAGGGTGCTCGTCCAGCCGGGGTACGATCGTCGCCTGCTGCGCCATCCTGTCAGTGTCGCCGTACTTGCAATGCTTGTATGGATGCTTTTCACCTCGGCCACCTCGCAGTTGCCGGACGTGTCGTTCAAGTATTTTGCAGCACGCCTGTGGTTTGTTATACCGTTCTACTTTGCCGGAGCACAGATATTCCGCAACCGCGAACGCGCCCGCCAGTTCGTGTTCTGCTATGCCTTTTCGCTTATCGTGGTGATACTGATATCCACCGCCAAGACGCTCGGCAACTTCCACGACCTGCAAACACTTCACCGCGTGATGCAGCCATTCTACAACGACCACACCGCCTACGGCTGTGTCATTGCGCTTTTCATCCCCGTTGTGTTCCATTATATGTTGTCGTATGAGGGTAGGGGATGGGTACGGCTGCTGCTCATAGCCGGCTTTGCCGCCCTTGTCACCGGCCTGCTCTTCTCCTATTCGCGCGCCGCCTGGATAAGCGTGCTCGGCACCGCCGCCGTCTATGTGGCGATACGTATGGGTGTCAAGGTCAAATGGCTTGTGACTCTTTTCGGGCTTTCCATAGCATTGTTCTTTGTCTATCAGTCGGACGTGCTCTACAAGCTTGGCAAGAACAAGCAGGATTCCTCCTACGACATCTCGGGCCAGGTCAAGTCGATATCCAACATCTCGACCGATGCCTCCAATCTTGAGCGCCTCAACCGATGGGCGTCGGCAATGCGAATGGTCAAAGAAGAGCCGTTGCTCGGCTGCGGCCCGGGAACCTACCAGTTCCTTTATGCCCGCTATCAGCGCAGCTACCAGCTGTCGGTCATAAGCACCAACTCGGGCAATCGCGGCAACGCCCACAGCGAATATATCGGTCCGCTGACCGAACAGGGCATCCCTGGCGCAGCGCTGATGCTCGCCATATTCCTGCTCACCTTCGTTACCGGCGTGCGCGTCTACCGCACCGCTGCCGATTCCAGGCAGGGGCGGCTCGCGCTTGCCTTCACACTTAGTCTGTTAACCTACTACATCCACGGCATCTTCAACAACTTCCTCGATACAGACAAACTTTCCGTTCCTTTCTGGGCATTCACGGCCGTCATCGTTGCCCTTGATGTCTATACCGAAAAGAAATGAAGAAGACAGTCCATATATTTACCATTATTGTAGCGGTTCTTGTCTTGCATAGCCTGACAATGGATTGCGCCTGCGCCCAGCTGCCGCTGTTGAGGCCTACGGCCGATATCGCTGCCGACAAGGTCATTGACGAGGCAATGCGCTATCTCGGCACTCCCTACCACTGGGGCGGCAAGACGCCCAAAGGCTTCGACTGCGCAGGCTTCACGCGCTTCATCTATGGCAAGTTCGGCGTCGAGCTTGCGCCCTCGGCGGCACCTCAATACCGTGCAGGCAAGAAAGTGAAGGACACGGAGATAAAAAAAGGCGACCTCGTCTTCTATGGCGGCCGCGGCAACTCTAAGTCTATAGGTCACGTGGGCATTGTCACCTCGGTCGACGCCAACGGCTTCAAATTCATCCACAGCGCCACCTCGACAGGCATCACCATTTCTTCCTCCAACGAGCCCTACTACAAAAAGCGCTATGTCGGTGCCTGCCGCGTCGTCGACCTCGTCACCTCGAACCTCCCAGCCAACGACTCCTCGGCGCACGCCAAAATTCCCGTCTATCGACGAGCCATCTTTACCGACAGGTTTTACACCCCACAGATTCCCTTCATTGCACGGTAGGCAGCAGAGTGCGGAAAACGGAAAGTGGAAAGCGGAAAACGGAAAGCGGAAAGCGGAAAACGGAAAGCGGAAAACGGAA
>CAJOMZ010000044.1 GCA_905236645.1 uncultured Bacteroidales bacterium | reverse complement strand
GGCGGGCGCAATGCTGCTGCCGGTGCAGTCGGTCGGCGTTATGGGCGACGAGAGGACGTATGAGAGCGTCGTGGCGCTGAGGGCTGTCGAGTCGGTCGACGGTATGACCGCCGACTGGTCGCATCTGCCCTACGAGTTCCTTGCCAAGGTGTCGAACGACATCATCAACAGGGTGAAAGGTGTGAACCGCGTGGTCTACGACATCAGCTCGAAACCGCCGGCAACGATAGAGTGGGAGTAGCGTTTTATTATGAATTGAATAGCGTAAAACTTTGACGATGAGACAATACGGTTTGCAAATCATTGGCAGGAGGCTGAAGATGCTGCTCTTCGCCTGCATACTGTTCAGTTTGCAATTCTCTTTCTTCAACTCGGCACAGGCTTCCGCACAAGGGACCAAGACCGTGGCGGTCAAGGTGTCGGGCAAGACGCAGACAATCAACAACAAGGAGTATTATATCCACATCGTGGAGCCGGGCCAGACGCTGTTCTCGATTGCCAGGGCGTATGGATTGAAGTACTATGATGCTGTAATCAAGACTGATATACACTTGATGCAGGTGGGCGACACGGTGTGGCTGCCGAAGAACGAATACAGCGTCGCCGCTGTGTCGGCCAATGCCACTGCTGCCGTATCGCCTGCAAGCACAACGCATTACATAAAGATTGAGCCGGGCCAGACGCTCTACAGCATTGCCCGCGAGTATGGTGTGACGATGGAGCAGATTGTCGAGGCCAATCCTGAGTTGCGCACCGAGCAGCTCAAGGCCGGGCAGATGCTGAAAATACCGCCCCAAGAGGCTGAAAAACAGCCTTCGGCAGAACAGAAGCAGCAGCAGGAACAGGCTCGACAGGCCGAGCAGAGACGCCAGGAAGAGCAGGCACGTGCAGAGGAACAGAAGCGTCAGGACGAGCAACGCCGACAGGAGCAGCAGAGGATTGAGCAGCAGCGCCGGCAGGAAGCATCGCAATCGGCAACAGAACCCGAAAAGACCCAGCCTGCTGTAAGTGCGGAAGCGGTTTCGGAGGCGGCTCCGGTGGCGTTGAAGCGGCCCGTTGTCAACCCGTATCCGTTCGACGAGACCGCCGATTTCCCGAAGGTTCAGGCGCCTTATTACAATTTCTCTACGGTTTCGACATTCAACTATCAGGTGCGTGAACGGCAGGACAAGAACCGCCTGTTCGTGTCGGTCGTTATGCCGCTTAACCTGAACAAGATAGACGAAATATCCACGTCAAAGTTCGATATCGAACAGCGTGGCAAGAAAGAATACAAGGTGTTCGAATTCATACAGTTCTATGAAGGAATACTGATGGCGCTCGATGAACTGCAGAATCAGGGCGTGGACGTTGTGCTGAATGTGGTGGACTTGACGTCGGACAAGGACGAAGATGTCGTGGCCGCCTTCAATTCGCACAATGTCGCCAATTCGGACTTTATCATAGCCCTGCTGGTCAAAAAGCCGTTCCAGAAGCTTGCCGAACTTGCCAAGGAGCATCAGGTTTTCGTTATCAATCCGTTTTCGTCGCGCCTCGAGATTGTTAAGGACAATCCTTACGTCGTGAAATGTATGCCTTCGGTCGAGGGAACGGTGAAGGGAATGCTCGACATTGTGGCCAAGAAGCATCGCAACGGGCACCTGTATGTGCTTCATTCAAACTCGAAGAGCGACGCTACCGACGAAAAGGAATACCGCGACGAGCTGCAGCGTCAGCTTGAGGCACGCAAGGATATTAGATATACCTTCTTCGACTGGAACGCTAACGCCAAGCTTCTGTCAACGCTTAAGACGACATCGGACAACGTGATTATCAGCGTGTATGACTGCGACCGGAACAAGAACACGGTGTTCGCCACGACGCTGCTCAACAGGCTGTCGTCGATCAACAAGAATGCACCGGTACTGATGACGGTGGCCAACTATCTGACTGAGTTCCCCAATGTCGACTTCGAGCAGCTGCAACACTTAAGCTACACAACGGTCACGACCGGTTATCTGGATTATAACAACTTGAAGCATAAGAATTTTATTGATACATACAAGGATAAGTTCCGCACTGAGCCCAACACACTCTATGCTGGTGTGGCTCACGACATAATGCTTTACTTCTCTACAGCATTGTGGCGCCAGGGCGCGGAGTTCTGGCGTAACCCGCAGAAGTTCAGTGCTCCGTCGGGTATGCTCTTCCCGTTCTCGCTGAAGCAGCCGTCGCCTACGGGAGGCTATGAGAACCAGTATCCCGATATATATCAAATGGTTAATTTCAAACTTACACCTATACAACTGTATTGACGCAACAACCAACAGGCGTTACAAAGCAAAAATATGGAATATCAAACAACAGTAAAAGCCCCGTTCACGCTGTCAGGCCCGGGTCTTCATACAGGAAAATACACTCATACCACCATTAAACCGGCGGCAGCAGGACAGGGAATACTCATAAGACGAACCGATGTTGAGGGAATGCCAGAAATACAGGCAGTGGCAGAGAATGTGGCGGATACCAATCACGGAACCACGGTGGCACGCGACCACGTGTCGGTATCGACGATAGAACATATGATGTCGGCGCTGCACGGTATGCGAGTAGACAACGCTATTGTTGAGGTTGACGGGCCTGAAGTGCCCATACTCGACGGCAGTGCCCTGCTGTGGGTTGAACAGATCAAGAAAGCTGGTATCGTTACCCTTGACGCAGAGCGTAAATATTTGCATTTGTCAGAGACCGTAACTTGGTCGGACACTGAGTCTGGGATAGTGATGACTGCCGAACCTGCAGAGGACTTCAAGGTCGACTGCGAGATTGAATTCAAGAGTGAACTGATTGGCAACCAGTCGGCAACGCTGACGTCATACGTTCAGTACGAGAACGATTTTGCCCGCTGTCGCACTTTTGTCTTTCTGCACGAAGTGGAGATACTGCTCTCGCTCAACCTTATCAAGGGCGGCGATTTGGACAATGCATTGGTGTTTGTCGACAAGCCGCTTGGCAATGACGAAAAAGAGCGGCTGGCAAAGCTTTTCGGTAAGGACAAGGATAGCATCAATGTCAACAACGGTGTGCTCAACACTATTGTCCCATACTTTCCAAACGAGCCTGCTCGTCACAAACTGCTCGATTTTATGGGCGACATATACCTTGTCGGAATGCCTGTGAAAGGTCACTTTGCCATCAAGTGCCCGGGCCACCGTGCCAATGTCGCACTGGCGCAGCAGATTAGAAAAACGATAATAAACAACAAAACAACTAATATATGATTCTCTACGATTTGCATCCCGAAGCAAAGATCGGAAACAACGTCAAGATTTCAAACTTCACCACAATATATGAGGATGTCGTCATTGGCGACAACACGTGGATTGGCCCGAATGTGACCATCTTCCCCGGAGCCCGTATCGGTAAGAACTGCAAGATTTTCCCTGGCTCTGTTATCGCTGCCATACCGCAGGACTTGAAGTTCAACGGCGAGTACACCACTGCCGAGATTGGCGACAACAATGTCATCCGTGAATGCTGCACGATTAACCGCGGTACCTCGGCCTCCGGCAAGACGGTTATAGGCAACAACAACCTCATTATGGCTTATGTGCATATCGCACACGACTGTGTGGTAGGCAACAACTGTGTCTTCGCCAACAATACCACGCTGGCAGGGCATATCATTGTCGGCGACTGGGTCGTGCTGGGAGGCAAGACTGCCATCCTGCAGTTTGTTCATATCGGTTCGCACGTCATCACTATGGGCGGCTCGTTAGTGAACAAGGATGTCCCGCCTTTCGTCAAGGCCGGACGTTACCCTATCTCGTATACGGGTGTCAATTCGCTCGGCCTGCAACGCAGAGGCTTCTCGCCCGCCGAGATAAACAACATTCAGGATATCTACCGCATTCTTTATCAGAAAGGCCTGATTGTATCGCACGCTGTCGAGCTGATAAAGGAACAGTACGGCAATACAAACGAGGGCAAAATTGTGTTAAGTTTCATAGGCAACGCCAACACGGGCCTGATGAAGGGCTACACTTATATGAGCAAACGCGAACACGACCCCGAGGCATAAAGAAAAGGCCACCGGCATTCGCCGGCGGCCTTGATATTCACCCCGCTTCTTGTCAAATCATTTCCACTGAACGCTTGATGAACTGCGTCAGTGCTTCGCCTTTCAGCAGGCCGTTGCTCAGCAGGGCAAGGTCGGTCAGCTGATGGACCAGCTGCTTCTGCTTGTCGGCATCCTGCTCTTTCAGCACCTGCTCTATCAGCGGGTGGTTGATGTTCACAACAAGATTGTAGCTGTCGGGCATCTCGCCATAGAATCCCATACCGCCGCCGCTGGTCTGGCTCATCTCCTTGTAGCGGCGCATAAACTCGTTCTGCGTGATAACCATCGGCTGGTCGTCGCTCTCCATACTCTCAAGCTGCACGGTGAAACGAGCCTTGTCCACTTCGTTCTCTATGATGGGTTTCAGTTTGTCCTTCTCCTCCTGCGACAGCTTCTCGGGAATGTTGTCGTCGTGGGCTATCAGTCTCTCCACTGTGTCGCCGTCCACGCGCACAAAGCGTGTCTTCTCGTTCTTCTGCTCCAACAAGTTGATGTAGTGCGAGTTCAGCACCGAATCCATCAGCAGCACATCATAGCCTTTCTCTTTGGCCTTGGCGATGTAGGCGTGCTGCTCGTCAACATCCGTTGCGTACAGATAGATGACATTCTTGTCCTTGTCGGTTTGCAATGCCTTGATCTTGTCGCGATAGTCGTCAAGTTTGAAGTACTGGCCCTCAGTGTTCTTCAGCAAAGCGAACTTCATAGCGCGCTCACAGAACTTCTCCTCGGTCAGCATACCGTATTCGACGAAAATCTTTATGTCGTCCCACTTCTCCTCAAGCTGAGTGTTGAAAGCTGAAGGTTGCGAGCCGTCCGACGCGTCAGCGTCACTTTCCGCTTTCCGCTTTTCGCTTTCCGCTTTCGACATCTCCTCCAGTTTGTCGGCGACCTTCTTGCTGATGTGCTGGGCTATCTTCTTGACATTGCTGTCGCTCTGCAGGTAGCTGCGGCTTACGTTCAGCGGTATGTCGGGGCTGTCGAGCACACCGTGCAGCAGCATCAGGTATTCAGGCACAACACCTTCCACGCTGTCAGTCACAAACACCTGGTTGCAATACAGTTGTATCTTGTTGCGGTTCGGGTCGATGGTCTTGCGCACCTTCGGAAAGTAGAGAATGCCCGTCAGGTTGAACGGATAGTCAACGTTGAGGTGTATCTGGAACAGCGGGTCCTCAAAGTTCATCGGGTACAGTTCGTGGTAGAACTTCTTGTAGTCCTCGTCGGTCAGGCTCGACGGTGCCTTCTTCCAGGCAGGGTCGGTGTCGTTGATTATGCGCGGCACTTTCTTTTCCACGCGTTTCGGGCGTTTCGTCTTGCCGCCATTCCCGTCATCCACCTCTTCAAACTCGGTTTCGCTGTCCACCCACTCGCTCTCCTCGCCGAAGCGGATCGCTACCGGCATAAAGCGGCAGTATTTCTTCAGAAGTTCAAGGATGCGTTGTTCCTCAAGGAACTCCTTGCAATCGTCTGCGATGTGCAGAATGATGTCGGTGCCGCGATCCTTCTTCTTGCCCTCTTTCATATCGAATTCTGGGCTGCCGTCGCAGCTCCAGTGCATTGCCGGAGCATCCTTCCAGCTCTTGGTTACAATCTCCACCTTGTCGGCCACCATAAATGCCGAGTAGAAGCCAAGTCCGAAGTGGCCTATCAGGTTCTCCTGCACATCCTTGTACTTGTCGAGAAAGTCATTGACCCCGCTGAAGGCTATCTGGTTGATGTACTTGTCAATCTCCTCTTGCGTCATACCGATGCCGCGATCGCTGATAATCAGCTTCTTCTTTTCAATCTTTACCTCGATGGTAAGGTCGCCCATCTCGCCCTTGAACTCGCCGCGCGACGACAGGGCCTTCAGCTTCTGCGTGGCATCAACGGCATTGGAGACCAGCTCGCGCAGAAAAATCTCGTGATCCGAATAAAGGAATTTTTTGATGACCGGAAAGATGTTTTCGGTCTGAACGTTTAAATTGCCTTGCATATGTCTTTTCTGTATTTGGTTTTTATTTTCTTTCTTTTCTTTTCGCCTGCAAAAATTATGCCAAATTGCCAAAAACTGACATTTTGTCAGTCCCCGTCCGTGTTTTGTTGAAAATTGCTTGTTAAACGCTGTGTGTAAGCAGATTAAGTGAAAAATCACAAAAGTTTGACATTGCCGGTTTCGGGCCAAAAACGCCCTTTCTCAACTCCCTGATTTCCATATACCAAATTCCTATCAAAGTTTACTCAAAGTTTTACCAAAGTTTACCCAAATATTACCTCAGTGGTATTTGATAGGTCTTATAAGAGTTTTTGATAAAAGTATGACATTTTGTCAGTCCCTTTTCAACCTGGTCAAAAGGCGTTTTCTTCCATTCTTATGGCAATAAAAAGACACTTTCGGCGTTTGTTGAACCGATGCCAAAAGCCTAAGAAGTGATTAAATATATATCCGACAGGGAACATTATACCGATGTGCTTGCGCGGTGCGCCAACGTTAAGCACGATTTGTGGATTGGTACCGCCGACTTGAAAGACCTCTACGTCGGGGCGGCGGCTTCGCTCCGCAGGCAAAGGACTGACGTCGAGCCTTTTCTCGCTGTGCTCGACCGCCTTTTGCGGCACGGCGTCGACATCCGCCTGCTACACGCCAAGGAGCCCGGCGAGAACTTCCGCGAGGACTTCGACCGTTTCCCTGGCTTGTGGGACGGCCTGCAGCGGCGGCTCTGTCCTCGTGTTCATTTCAAGTTGCTGGTGTTCGACTGCTCTTTGGCCTATATCGGTTCTGCCAACCTGACCGGTGCCGGTATGGGAATGAAAGGCGACGGCAACCGCAACTTCGAGGCCGGCATCCTCACCGACGAGGCCGCCCTTGTCGATGCCGCCGCCGACCACCTCGACAGCGTCTGGCAGGGCCGCCACTGCGCCAAATGCCGCCGCAAGGACTTCTGCGGCGACCGGATAAAATGAATGTTTTACTTAATGTGTTATAATTATGATAGATAGCATCGTTGAATACAATCGAAAGTTCGTTGCAGAAAAGGGATATGAGAAATATGTCACGGACAAGTATCCTGACAAGAAACTCGCCGTGCTGTCGTGTATGGACACGCGCCTGACGGAGCTGCTGCCTGCCGCCCTTGGCCTGCGCAACGGCGACGCCAAGATTATCAAGAACGCCGGCGGCCTGGTTATCACTCCTTTCGACTCGGCAATGCGCAGCCTGATTGTGGCTATTTATGAGCTTGGTGTGGAGAGTATTATGGTTGTGGCGCACTCGCATTGCGGGGCTTGCCATATGAGTTACAACCATTTCCACGACGAAATGCTGGCCCGTGGCGTTACCGACCAGACGCTTGACACCATCCGCAAGTGTGGCATCGATTTAAACCATTGGCTGGAAGGTTTCAAGGACACGGAGGAAAGCGTCCGCAATACCGTCAAGACTATCCGCACCCATCCGCTTGTGCCCAAAGATGTCGTCGTGCGTGGCTTCATCATCGACTCCGAAACGGGCGCCTTGGAAGAGGTGAAGTAAAGGCAACACCCCCTCTCGAGCGTTTCGCCTTTTCTTGCCGTGCCCGGCCGTCTTCTGCGGCAACAGGATATGATTGCCTTTTTATTTGTATTATTTCTTTTTCAGGCTTTAAATCCCTAAATTATATATGAATTTGGGGATTATATCAAAAATGTTCGTGTCTTTGCAGCGAAAAATATATTGTTAAGATAGGGCGGAAAATTAGACAATTGGTTGAGAATGATTTTGGTAGAGGTAAGGCTATCGTGCTTGTGGGTGCCCGTCAGGTGGGCAAAACCACATTGTTCGAACAAATTGTAGGAGGTGCAGAAGCCCTTGTCTTGAATTGCGACAACTATGACGACCGTGCCGACCTGGAGAACAAGACAACCACCGAGCTGCGCAATCTGGTTGGCAATCGCAAGTTGGTGGTTATAGATGAGGCGCAACGCGTGAAGAACATCGGTCTTACACTCAAGATGCTTGTTGACCTTAAATTGCCGACGCAGATTCTTGCTACAGGTTCCTCGTCGTTGACACTGTCAAATGAAATCAATGAACCAGCCACGGGAAGACTTATTGAATATCATTTGTACCCGCTCTCGCTGGATGAATTGGCCTCATACACCTCGCAACGTGAGGAGAGTCGCCTGCTGGAGCAACGAATGATATATGGCCTTTATCCCGAGGTGGTTACGCATCCCGATGACGCACGACGCCTATTGACAAACCTTGCCAACAACTACCTTTATTGCGACCTGCTGGAGTATAGGGGTGTGAAAAAGCCGGAGGTATTGCAAAAATTGGTTCGTGCATTGGCACTTCAAGTTGGAAGCGAAGTGTCTTACAATGAGTTGGCTAACTTGATAGGAATAGACAAGGCTACTGTTGAGAGCTATATTGACCTGCTTGAAAAGTGCTTTGTCGTCTTTCGACTGCCGGCTTACAACCGCAATCTCCGTTCGGAAATCAAACGGGGACGTAAGGTCTATTTTTATGACAACGGCATACGCAATGCCTTGATAAGCAACTTCTCGCCTCTGGAAATGAGAACGGATGCCGGTATACTTTGGGAAAACTTGATGATGAGTGAACGGGTGAAACGTAACTTTTACTGCCAGAGTTATGCACAGATGTATTTCTGGCGCACGCAGCAACAGCAGGAGGTCGATCTGGTCGAAGAAATTAACGGCCGCCTTAGTGCCTACAAGTTCAAATGGTACAAGCCAAAAGCCAAACTGCCCAAGGCGTTCTCCGACACCTATCCTGACACGCAGTTTCAGGTAGTTACACCTGACAACTACTGGGAATTTGTATAAACGCCTGGGGAATTGCAGCTGCAATTCCCCAGGCGTTATATGAAATATGTCTGTATTGAACTTTACTTCAAAGCTACTATGCGCTTGGCTGGTTGGTTGCCTACACGGATGAAGTATGCACCCGTGGCTTGCACGTCGAAGCGCACCTCTCCGTATTCGTCGTGGCGCACAGCCAGCTGGCGACCGATGGCATCATAGAGCGTCACCGTGTTGCCCTCGGCTCCTTCCACCACTATCTGCCCTCGGCTGCTGTACACCTTCACAGGGTTGCCAGTCACATCGTCGATACCCTCCTGACCAATGTAGATTGTATCGTGGATGATTATCGTGTCGTGCAGCCAGATGGTGTCGTACTCCGTCAGCCACAGCGTGTCGGTCACGTAAGTTGTGTCGTAAATCCAGTTGTCGACGTATGTCGTGTCATAGATGTAGTTGTCGATGTATGTCGTGTCGTGGATGTAGTTGTCCACGTATGTAGTATCGTGGATATAGTTATCTACATACGTTGTATCGTGGATATAGTTATCTACATACGTTGTGTCGTGGATGTAGTTGTCCACGTATGTAGTATCGTGGATGTAGTTGTCTACATACGTTGTGTCGTGGATGTAGTTGTCTACATACGTTGTGTCGTGGATGTAGTTGTCCACATACGTTGTATCGTGGATATAATTGTCTACAATGGTTGTGTCGTACTGCCAAAGGTATGTCGTGTCGTGCGGTGGCAATGAGAAAGAGGCCGAGATGTTTACATTATTGTTTACAACAAAAGTGAGCGGATTGTTGGTCGAGCCGTTATCCCATCTGTCAAACCAGTTGCCACCATTGGCAAGAGCGTAGACACGCGCCGTGTCGCCGTTATAGTATATGCCTCCACCAAGTACAGAACCCATATCCTGATTTGTCGATGTGGCAATTACGACAAATGTGTCAAGTTCGAAATTGGCACTGAGTACTGTGTCGCTCGTAAGCGTAAGGCTGCGAGGATTGTCGGTATTGCCGTCGCTCCAATGGGCGAAGCGGTAGTGCGTGGCGGGAATGCCCTCGATGGTTACGCTTCCAGACAAGCAGTCGGTGGTGACATAATTGGCACTTCCCTGACTATTGTTGGCACTGGAAATGCGGACAGAATAATTGCCTTCAAGCAGGTTCCAGTTGTGGTAGCTGTTCCATCTGTAGGTATTTTGATAATCTGTAAGAGCATTGCAAGGGACATAAAGTGCAAGCGTGTTATACATAGCAGCTTGTGTTATGTAGTAGCTTAGTGCGGGTGGCGTTGTGGGCATTAGGCGTAGTGACTGGCTGCTGTTGGGGAATGCTTGATTGCCGATAAAGGTCACATTCTCAGGCACGGTGAAAGTCTGTACTGTCATTCCTTGAAAAGCTCTGTCGCCGATATATCTCAATGAAGAAGGCAGTGGCATAGTGTCGAGAGCATTGCAGTTGTAGAAAGCACAGCTCTCAATTGTATCAATATTGCTGCCAAGTGTGATTGAATTCAACTTGGTACATTTTACAAAGGCTCCCCAGCCGATTTTTCGCACAGAGTTTGGAATCACAATGCTTGTCAATACGGTGTCGAGACGGAATGCGCAGGCCGGTATTGCTTTTACGTTCGGACCTATCTGGATATGTTTCAAACCGTCGAAAGCGTGTCCGGCTTCATCGGTATTTATATTACTCGAAATAGTTATGCCAGGCACTCCTGAAAAGTCAAGACCGATGCCCATCATCAAACAGCTATCGGCGTTGAAGAACACAGTGTCAAGGTTTGTACATTCACCAAAAGCCCTTCTCTCTATGTTTATGACATTTTGAGGAATTGTTACCGAAGTCGGAATGCTGCATCCGTAAAAAGCCGAAGCTTTAATTATTTTCAGACTGTTAGGCAGATTGATTGCCGCTAACGAAGCGCAATTATAGAACGCACTGCTCTCAATGATCTCGACCGAATTTCCGAAGTGGACTGTCTGAAGTGGTGTGCCAGAGAAGGCATCTCTACCGATTACCTTAACAGAGTTTGGAATAGTGACAGTTGTTATGGGATTGCCAGACAGCAGATTGTCGGGAATACATTTTACGTTATTGCCAAATGTCACTGTAGTCAAATGGGGGCAATATGAGAAAACGCGAGAACTGGGGCCAATGCTCCCATCAAAAATGCAGCTGTCGGCATTGAATGTCAAGTTGGTTAGATTGGAACAATCCCGGAATGCGTATTGACCAATTGACTTTAAGGATGCAGGAATAGTCAGCGACGTCAGTTGGTACAGACCCCCAAATGCCCCTCTGCCGATTGATTTAACACTTGAGGGCAAACTCAGCGATGCCAATTGGCTACATCCATAGAATGATTCATTACCTATCTTCTCCACCCCGCTGCCAAAGTTGACTGTGGTCAGACTTGTACAGTTCTTAAAAGCATACTGCTCAATTGTTCTGACCGAATTAGGGAGTGTGATGCTGGTGATGGATGTATTGTAGAATGCATATTCGGGAATATATCTCACGAAGTTGCCGATATTAACCTGCGTCAGATTGCAGATACCACGGATTGGACATACTGCACTGCTACCAATAAAATCATTATACATACAACTGTCTGCATTGTAATTAAAGCTGTAGAGCACCGTGATGCTTGCGAATGCCAAACTACCTATTTTCTGTACATTGCGGGGAATGGTCAATTCTGTGATGCCAGTGACCCCGTAGAAGGCTCTTGCTCCGATAGTTGCAACGAGTTAGGCAGTGTGACACTTGTCATCATCGACGCTGCAAAGAAAGCACTGTCTCCAATGCTCAGAACGCCTTCGGGAACAGCAATCTGCGCCAGCATAGAACATCCCTTGAATGCACAGTTGCCTATTGATGTTAGGGTAGTGGGCATATTCACAGCCACCAAGCCTGCACAATTGTAGAATGCATCGAATCCAACCGCGGTGACAGTATATGTGGTGCCGCTGTTGGTCACGGAAGAGGGTATTGTCAGTGTCCCTGTCGGTTTCGTATACCCCGACCAATAGTCGCCGTTGTAATAATTGGGATACACAACATTTACCGTGCTGGCATCTATAATCTTGTAGTACAGTGTCTGGCCGCTCGAAGCGGTGGCCGAAAAGTCATAGTTCTGCGCCATAACCGTTGCTGTCAGCAGCAGCATAGCAAGAATTGATAATTTTTGTTTCTTCATATTGTTTTTTTTAAGGATTAATAATTCTTTTGGTCAAAAAACAATATAAAAAAGCGCGGGAACAACTTTATTGCTTATCCCGCTCTGTTAGGCCTTCGCATTGCCCTTATCACTGAATAAGCAATGCCGAAGCCCACGCGTTATGGATATAGTAGTGGCTACCATATACCAAACCAATGGACGAGGAACATTGCGTTATCGCGGTGATAAGTTTGAAGTTGCGAAGTTCAACAGAGCCGCAGATAAAACGCCGTCACAACGTCTTTTCTATATGTCTTGCCGCTTGCCTGACTTTGATGGGAATAACAGCAGGACAACAAGTTGCCCACCGCTCGTGCCCGTCGCGACCTCGGCGAAACGACGCTGCAAAATTACTAACTTTTTGTAAAACGGCAAAATATTTCTCTCTCTTGGAAAAAAAGGTGTACAGGTGCTCTGCCTGTGATGACTCGCGCAGCCGGGATGTATGCGTAACAATCGGTATGTTTGTATTTAGTTTTTTTTATGTATTTTTGCACTCTGAAAAAGCTTCCTTTAAGGATGCCTTAAATGTTGTATAGCAGTAGATATAAATTGTGTTTTTACGTAAAAGGAATGGTGAATGACTGATTTTGCGGCAATAGATTTCGAGACGGCCAACGGGTGCCGTAGCAGTGTGTGCAGTGTCGGTGTGGTTGTGGTGCGGCAGGGTAGGGTGGCGGACTCGTTCTACAGCCTTATCAAGCCCGAGCCAAACTATTATTCGTGGTTCTGCCAGCAGGTGCACGGTTTGGGCCGCGAGGACACCGACGACGCCGAGGTGTTCCCGAAGGTGTGGGCGCGTGTTGCGCCACTGATTGATGGGCTGCCGCTGGTGGCACACAATTCGCCCTTCGATGAGGGATGCCTACGTGCTGTGATGCAGGTGTATAGGATGGACTGGCCCGACTACAGGTTCTACTGCACCTGCTGGGCGGCACGGCGTACATTCGGACGGCGACTGCCTAATCATCAGCTGCATACGGTGGCCGAAGCCTGCGGCTACCATCTGGAGAACCATCACCACGCACTGGCTGATGCCGAGGCGTGCGCAGCAATTGCACTGAAAATACTTTAAAGGGAAGCGGTTTTTATTCGTCTCTGCCAGCCAGTATGACGACAATCTCGCCCTTAACCTCTTTGGCGGCGAAGTGGTCGTGGACCTCGCGCAGGGTGCCGCGCGCGGTCTCGGCGTGGAGCTTGCTGATTTCGCGGCTGACGCTGACTTGACGCTCTTCGCCAACGACTTCTATCAGTTGCTCCAGCAGTTTTACGAGGCGGAACGGACTCTCGTAGATTATCATTGTGCGGCTCTCCTCGGCCAGCCGTTGTATGGCGGTCTGGCGGCCTTTCTTGTGAGGCAGGAAGCCTTCGAAGATAAAGCGGTCACAAGGCAGGCCGCTGTCTATCAGTGCCGGCACGAAGGCCGTAGGCCCCGGCAGACATTCAACTTCTATGCCCTCCTTGACGGCTTCGCGCACCAGCAGGAAGCCAGGGTCGCTGATGCCGGGCGTGCCGGCATCGGTCACAACGGCTATATTCATACCGCCCTGCAGTTTTTCGACAAGGCCGTCGACCACTTGATGCTCGTTGAAGATGTGATAGCTCTGCATCGGTGTGGCGATGCCATAGTGCTGCATCAGCACGCGGCTGGTTCGCGTGTCCTCGGCCAGGATAAGGTCGACCGACTTTAAAACCTCGACGGCACGAAATGTTATGTCGCCGAGATTGCCTACAGGGGTTGGTACAAGATATAGTTTCAAGAAAGATATGTTTTAATGTAGGCGGACTTTAAATCCTTATATTAAGTTGCGTCGGATTGCAATTCCGACGCAACTATATTTGACTTTCTTTTTTCAAGACAGATGTTATTCCTCCTCGAAGTCATCGGGGATTTCCATATCGTGGAAGACGTTGGTGACATCGTCATCCTCTTCCAGAATGTTGATGACCTTCAGCACCTTGCGGATAGACTCTTCGTCGATGGAACGAGTGGTGTTGGGGATGCGCTGCAGTTCGGCGCTCTCGCATTCAATACCCATAGTCTCAAGCATCTTGACCATATTGCCGAAGTCCTCGTATGCGGTGTAGAGGGTCAGGTACTCGTCATCAACCTCCATCTCTTCAAGGCCGCCGTCAATGAGTTCCATCTCAAGCTCTTCAACGTTCATCTCGGGCTTGCGCGGGATTGAGAAGACACCCTTGCGGGTGAAAAGGAAGCTGAGGCTGCCGTTGGTCTCAAGCGTGCCTCCGAACTTGTTCATAATCGATTTGACGTTGGCAACGGTGCGGTTGTTGTTGTCCGACAGGGCCTCGATGAAGAGGGCGATGCCGTGGTTGACGTGGCACTCGAAGGTAAGCTCCTGCATAGCGGCAGCGTCCTTGTCGTTGGCCTTGTTGATGGCGCGTTGCAGAGTGTCCTTGGGCATATTGCATCCACGGGCGTTCTGCACCAAGAGGCGAAGACGGGGGTTGCTGTCTGGGTCGGGACCACCCTCACGTACTGCAATAGCTACCTGTTTCAAGATGTTGGAATACTGTTTGGAGCGCTTGGCATCAGCTGCGCCTTTGGCTCTCTTAATCTTTGACCATTTATTGTGTCCTGACATAATAAAAAAGTTATTTAATTATTGATTATTTGATTTTGAATTTGATATACGTAATAGGTTTGCCCTCTTTGAGGAACATTGACTCATAGAAGGTCTGTACTGCCGTGGCCATCCCGCCATAGCCCGAGGCATACAGGTCGGAGGTTGAGAATTCCACCTCGTAGCCTGCCGGGGCTATCACCTCGTCCATCGTGTAGTCGTACAGCTCGCGCGAGTCGGTCTTCAGGTGGATTGGACCGCCGGGTCTCAGCATCTCGCGGTAGTGGCCGAGGAACCGCTCGCTGGTCAGTCGCTTCATAGGCTTCTTGGGCTGTGGATCGGGGAAAGTTATCCATATCTCCGACACTTCGTCCTTGGCAAAGAAGCTGGCAATCATCTCGATGCGTGTGCGGATAAAAGCCACGTTCTTCATCTGCTCTTCGTTGCTCGTCTTGGCTCCGCGCCACAGACGGGCCCCCTTGATGTCCACACCTATGTAGTTCCTTGCAGCGTTCTCGCGTGCCAGGGCAATGGTGTATTCGCCCTTGCCGCATCCCAGTTCCAGCACAATGGGGTTGTCGTTGCCGAAAAACTCGTTCCATCGGCCTCGCCATTCAAAGCCGTGCTCCTCCAGATGCTCAAACGACACCTGGAAAAGGTTGGGAAATGTCAGATTCTCAGCAAATCGTGCTAACTTGTGCTTCCCCATATCCTACCATTTCTTGATGGTGACATCGCCTTTGTACCACTCCTTGATGTGGTCGTACTTGGCCTCAATCTCGGTGCGGCTGGCGGCGCTGCCCATACTTACATAATACATACCATAGCGGTTGATGATATAGGCGTCGCAGCCTTTCGATTTGAGCTGGATGCATTGACGGTCGGCATTGCTTTTGTTGACGTAGGCGCCGGCTATGACGTCAAAGCCCTGCTTCGAGGCTGTCAGCACCTTCGATGCAACTGGAGCGGGCTTGTCGGCCTTCTTTTTAGCCACCTTTGCAGGCTCCTCTTTGGGTTGCAGTGACGGGTCGGGTGTAAGCTCGTCGGCAGGCACCACTTCGCTCAGTATGCGCTCAAAAGTGTTGTATGACAGCAACTCCGAGCGGATTATTACCGATTTGCGCTTCATCTGCCTGTCCTTAAGCGTAGGCGTCATATACTCGCGCACATAGTCTTTATATGTGAGAAGAGACTGGAAGTGGAACTCCTCGTCGGCCAGTTCCTCGCGCAGACGCTGCTCGGTGTACTTGCCGGCCTGCTCTATAAAGATCTCTTCGTTGTCGCTCTGCTTCAAATCCTTGAGGTAACTCTTGAAATAGGGGGTCATCGTGGCGATGATCTCGTCGCGTTGCGACACAATCTCGCTGTCGCTGAACTGCAGGCCCTGCATACTCATCGTGTAGTTGGTCAGATTGTCGCGTGCGGCCTCCTTGTCGTAGTCGGCAGGTGCGGCAAACTCTACTGTCTCGGCGGCATCGGCCTTGTTGCTTGTCGGCCTCTCGATGTTGAGCTGCTGCGAAGCCCAGTCGCGTCCCTTGCTGTTGAACAGGTAGCGGTCTATCACTGCGGCGCAGGCCAACAGCACAATCAGAATGACAAGAATCCAAAGCAGCGCTTTCCAGAAACCGCCCTTTCTCTTCTTTTCCTTGTCTTTCTCATTGTTCTTAATCTCTTTCTCCATCGAGCCGTCCGACTCGTCTATTGCATCAAGCTGATGCAATGTGTTGATGGTGTCGTCGTCGCCAAAGGCCTTGACGAATTTCGGCTCAGGCTCCGGCTCGGGAACAGGTTCAGGAATAGGCTCCGGTTCAGGGATGGGCTCCGGCTCTGGCTCGGGGATGGGTTCCGGCTCTGGCTCAGGAAGGGGCTCCGGCTCCTGCTCCGGCTCTGGGGCAGGCTTGGGCTTGGTGGTGGAGCCTGTCAGCATAGAGGTGCTGACCACCTCGCCCTCTTTCAGTGGCTGCTCAAAGACAGCAAAGGGGTCGGAAGTGTCGGCATTGCTATAGCTGTGGATGCCGCTCACGGGGTTCAGCTTCTGGGCGGTGCTTTTAAGGTTCAGACCCTCGGCGGGCTCAAAGCCGTATTTGCCGTCGGTCAGCGTCACGCAGCCCAGGTCGCTCAGTTGGCAGCGTCCCTCGGCATTGAGTTTGGCGCTCAATGCGTCGATGTAATTCTTCCATATCTTCTCGGCGGTGCTTCTGCCGACGCATTCTTTGTCGGCCAGAAACTGCACAAAATCACCGCTCTCGGTCCAGCTCGGCATCATTTCGATTATTCGCCGAGATGGGTAGAATGTACCTGATGCCTTGTCAAGGTGGGCCTCAATCTCTTTTGCCGCCAATACACCGGCTTGCGGTATCGCCACCGCCTTGCCGCTCTTCAGGTATTCTACCAGATAATCGGTTATATTCATTCTGTCAGTTATTTATTTCAGTTTTTGAAGGTCTTCGGGGATGTCTATTGCCACGCTCTCTTTGGTGGTCTCCAATACGCGGATGCGATAGCCGTTCTCCATCCAGCGCAGTTGCTCGAGCGATTCGCATTTCTCGAGCGGCGTCTGCGGCAGCTGCACCACATCCTGCAGCACCTCGCGGCGGAACGCATAGATGCCTATGTGCTTGTAGTAGCTTGCGCGGCGCATATGCAGCCACATCTCTTTGGCAATGCCTCGCATATAGGGCAGCGGCTGGCGGCTGAAGTAGAGGGCGTCGTTGTTCTTGTCGCACACCACCTTCACCGTGTTGGTCGAGTTGAGCTCGGCAAGGTTGCTGATGCGTTTCTTCAGCGTGGCAATCTGCACGTTGGGGTCTTCAAAGGCCTGGGCTACCAGTTTCAGATGCTCGGCGGCCACCTTGGGCTCGTCGCCCTGGATGTTGATGATGACATCGAAATTGCTTACATCCTCCTGCAGCTTGGTGATAGCCTCGCCGCAGCGGTCGGTGCCGCTCTTGTGCTGCTTGCCGGTCATAATGGCTTCGCCGCCAAAGCCGGCAACGGTCTCCATAATGCGTTTGTCCTCGGTGGCCACCACCACGTGGTCCACCAGTCCGGTGTTTTTGACGCCGTTCCATACGTGTTCAATCATCGTCTTGCCGCCGATTTCCACCAGTGGCTTGCCGGGGAAGCGGGTCGAGTTGTAGCGTGCCGGGATTATGCCTAATATTTTCATAGCGTTATGGTTTAAAGTTTAAAACAATCCGTTGAATTCTGCATCTATTTTGTTTATTACAGTGCCAAGGTCTTCGCGGCTGTCGGCAAAGTTCAGCTCGTCGATGTCGATCATCATAGCCTTGCCCTTGTCGTAGCTTTCAAACCAGCGCTCGTAGCGCTCATTGAGGTTGGTCAGGTAGTCGAGCCTTATCGAGCTCTCGTAGCTGCGTCCGCGCCGCTGTATTTGCTTGATGAGCGACGGCACCTCGCCGTGCAGGTATATCAGCAGGTCGGGCGGCTGTACAAACGACTCCAACAGCTCGAACACGGCTATGTAGTTCTCATAGTCGCGTGTGTTCATCAGTCCCATAGCCTGCAGGTTGGGGGCAAAGATGTAGGCGTCCTCATACAGAGTGCGGTCCTGCACAAAGTCGAGCCCGGTCTGTTTCATCTCCAGCAACTGCTTGTATCTTGTGTGGAGGTAGTAGATCTGCAGGTTGAAGCTCCAGCGCCGCATATCCTCGTAGAAACTGTTGATATACGGGTTGTCGTCCATCTTCTCCTGCAGCACCTCGTAGCCGTAGTGCTTGGCCAGCTTTTCGGTCAGCGTGGTCTTGCCCGATCCTATGTTGCCTGCTATTGCTATATGCATATATTTATGTCGTTTGTCATTATTGAATACATCCATACGCCGTTTTTCTGCCACTCTTTTCCGCTCTGTAACGCACTTTTACGCTGATACAGAAAAGAATAGCAGCAAAACGCTGTCGTTATTTAAAAAGCAAATATACGCTTTTTTCTTAAAATGCAAAACCTTTGCGGCAAAAAAAGTAAATCACCGCAGCGCCAGCTTCTTCACCGCCTTGCCCTGCGCGGTGTGGACGGTCACTATCACCGTGCCGCGGGGCCAGGACGAAGTGTCAAGCTCGGCAGTGTCGGCCATTGCAGGCCGGTCGAGCAGCGTGCGCCCCTGAAGGTCGGTCACCACTATGCGTGTCATCGCCACCGGCGATGCCACCAGCACCCGCGTCGTGGCGGGGTTGGGACGCAGCGACACCTGCTCCTGCAGCACGGCATTGATGCCCTCGGTCGTCGTGTCGGTCCACGTCGTCACCGTGTCGAACTTGAACCACTCCGACATCGCGTCGCTGTGGCTGCAGTAGTTGCGCATACGCACCTCGTAGGCCGTGCGGGGCTCCAGACCGCTCATCATCAGCGTGCCGTAGCCGTAGTAGTTGCGCGTGATGTGAGGCTTTGACGTACCCTCGCCCTCGGCGAACCCTGCCGGGCCGTATTCCACATCGGTATAGTCGGCCGAGTCGGGCATCCACCAGGCCAGCGCTATCGTCGTGTGGACCGAGGTTGTCATCCTCCCAATAATATCCATATTGCGCGCGCCTTGCTCCCCCGGGGAATAGGCATCCCAAAATCCAGTGGTATTGCAACTCCGTATACTTGAACAGAGGAATCATTAGACAAAGGATACATTTGATATTCATTGCAAGGTGAATAATCCCCGCGAATATAATG
This sequence comes from uncultured Bacteroidales bacterium, assembly GCA_905236645.1. GTDB lineage: Bacteria > Bacteroidota > Bacteroidia > Bacteroidales > P3 > Colimorpha. The sequence continues at coordinate 9,959 of CAJOMZ010000044.1, read as the reverse complement.
CGATTGATAGCCACCTGTAATATTATCACCTATTGTAAATATGTTAAGATAATGTCGCACACTATCAATGTATTTGTATGGATTGAAAAGATATCTCTGCGAAGTAGGGTAGGCCTCCGTTATCTGCGCATAGATATTGCAGCAAAAGAGGCTGAGGGCTAAAAAAGAAACATATTTCCTCATAACTTTCGGATTTAAAGGTTAATATGCGATATATAACACGCGATTCACAACTGCAAAGGTTATGAAGAGAAATTTAATAATGCAAGCGAATTGAAAAAAAAGATTTGGCAGTGGGTGTGTCGAACCATAAAGCCCTAATCATAAGACACTTGCCACAGCCATAGCCCTGAAAGGGCGGCGGACAGCAGGCAGGGGTGGAGCGCAGCAGAACCCCTGTGGGAGCCGGGGCATAATAAAAAAGAGCCCCGAAGGGCCGACGGAAAAACCGGCACTGTCCGTCGCCCCTTCGGGGCTTTTCACCTCGTTTTTTTTCCAAAAATTTCCTGCGGCAGCAAAAACCTAAAAAAATTGTTAAAATTACACCGTTTTTACTTAAACATCTGAAAACCAATAAAATAACAAAATATCAGCACCATACCATAACTGTTTGTTCCTTAGGTCTTTACGGGTCGTTGTCCAGTTGTTGTCCAGTTGTTGTCCAGTTGTTGTCCAGTCAATGACTGGACAACAACTGGACAACGAGCGGACAACAACTGGACAACGAACGGTGTTGATCCGTCGAAAGAGGGGGGGATGGCAGGGGCCGGGATTGGCCGGGTTGCGGGCCTTTGCGCGACGTGGACGGCTGCGGAGCGGACCTTCAAATATTTTCACGAAACGTCGGTCCAGCAATTTGACTCATTGTGACAATGCGCCATAATTAATTCGTCAATTCGAACTATACGCCATAGTTCTTTCGGCAAATGGAACAGGGGAGGGGCATTCACGACCGTTTCTATACCACAGTCGCTCGTGGTGGCGTGAACAGCCAGTTCCAGTCGAAAGCCAGGGCGGAACTCACCAACTACGGCGTCGACCCGGCCAGGATACTGTCGTTCAATATGGACTACGAGATGCGGCTCAAGAGCCTTCTGCAATACCTGCAGTTCAAGAAGGTCCAGTAGCTAAAGCCCAAATGCGTCTCGTTTTGGTCTTTTCGGACCGGGCGGCGGGGCGTGTCGCATTGCCACACCCTAATGATAAAACAATTGTCGTAGCCATAGCCCTGAAAGGGCAACGGTTTAAAGGCAGGGCTGAAACGCAGCGGCCCCCCTGCGGAAATCGGGCAAGATGAAAAAGTCCCGACGGGCCGACGGAAAAGCCTGAGCTGTCCGTCGACCCCTCGGGGCTTCGATGGCTTTCTGTGCGGCTCCGAAATAACTGACAAAATGTCAGTCGGCGTATTTGCCTTCTCATATTTCAATGGAACTTTCAACAAGTTTTACTGATGCAAAGTTTGTGTAAACTTTGACTAAACTTTGGCAGGGATTTGGTGTATGGAAATCAGGGGCTAAGAAAGTGTGTTTTGGAGTTCTTTGTCAATAACACTGAATGAATTTCAAAACCGCTGTTTTGTTTTGACTGACAATTTGTCAGTTTTTTTGTTTTGGAGACAATGTTGATGTGTCATTATTGAAAGGAGATAAATTTGAATTATGAACTTGAACAATTTTACAATTAAGGCCCAGGAAGCGGTCCAGAAGGCTGCCGAGATTGCACAGGCGCATCAGGCACCGAGCATCGACACGGTGCACTTGATGAAGGGGCTGTTGGGTGAGGACGAGAATGTTACGCCCTATCTGCTGAAGAAGATGGAGGTCAATGTGCCGCGGCTGTCGCAGGCGCTGGATGCACAGATGCAGTCGTTGCCGCGTGTCAGCGGCGGCAGCCAGTATGCAAGCAACGACCTTAACAATGCCCTTGTCAAGGCGCAGCAGACGGCAACCGAGATGGGCGACGAGTTTGTGTCGGTCGAGCATCTGCTCATTGGGCTTGTCAACGGTCGCGACAACACGGCGCGGCTGCTTAAGGACGCCGGTGCATCAGACAAGGCTTTGCGTGCCGCCATTGCCGACCTGCGCAAGGGGAGCAAGGTGGGCAGTCAAACAGCCGAGGATACTTTCAACGCCCTGAACAAATATGCCCGCAACCTTAACCAGCTGGCGCAGAGCGGCAAGCTGGACCCTGTCATAGGCCGCGACGATGAGATAAGGCGTGTGCTGCAGATTTTGAGCCGCCGAACGAAGAACAACCCCATCCTTATCGGTGAGCCCGGCGTGGGCAAGACGGCTATTGCCGAGGGTATTGCGCATCGTATTGTGAGTGGCGACGTGCCGGAGAATCTTAAATCGAAGACGCTCTATTCGCTTGATATGGGCGCTCTTATTGCCGGTGCCAAATACAAGGGCGAGTTCGAGGAACGCTTGAAGAGTGTTATCCGCGAAATCAACGAGGCCGACGGCGAGATTGTTCTTTTCATCGACGAGATCCATACGCTTGTGGGCGCCGGCGGCGGCGAGGGCGCAATGGATGCCGCCAACATCCTGAAGCCTGCCCTTGCGCGCGGCGAGCTGCGTGCCATCGGAGCCACGACCCTGGCCGAGTATCAGAAGTATTTCGAGAAGGACAAGGCACTGGAGCGTCGTTTCCAGAGTGTGCTGATCGACGAACCCGGTGTGCCCGACACTATTTCCATACTGCGTGGATTGAAGGAGCGCTATGAGGTGCACCACAAGGTGCGTATCAAGGACGAGGCCATCATTGCCGCTGCCGAGCTCAGCAATCGCTATATCAGCGACCGTTTTCTGCCCGACAAGGCCATCGACCTTATAGATGAGGCGTCGGCAAAACTGAGGATGGAGATCGACTCGGTGCCTGAGGAACTGGATGAGATTGAACGTAAAATACGCCAACTGGAGATTGAACGTGAGGCTATCAGCCGCGAGGCGGAGCGGAGCGCGGAGAGCGGCGAGAAGGAAACGGAGACGCGCGACAAGCTGAACCGCATAGGCCACGAGATAGCCGAGCTGTCGGAGCAGCGCGACCAGATGAAGGCGCGTTGGCAGAACGAGAAGAGCATTGTCGAGGCTATTCAGGCCGAGGTCAAGAATATCGAGAGCTACAAGTTTGAGGCTGAACAGGCCGAGCGTGCCGGCGACTATGGCAAGGTGGCTGAACTGCGTTACGGCCGCATCAAAGAGGCTGAGCGCAAGGTTGACGACCTGAAGGTGCAGCTAAGGGCTATGCAGGCCGACAATGCTATGATCAACGAGGAGGTGGATGGCGAGCAAATCGCCGAGGTTGTGAGCAAGTGGACGGGCATTCCTGTTACACGTATGATGCAGAGCGAGCGCGAGAAACTGCTGAACCTCGAGACGGAACTGCACAAGCGTGTGGTTGGACAGGACGAGGCCATCGAGACTATCGCCAACGCCATCCGTCGTAACCGTACAGGCTTGAGCGACGGAAAGCGGCCTATAGGCAGCTTTATCTTCCTCGGTACCACTGGCGTAGGCAAGACGGAGCTGGCAAAGGCATTGGCGGAGGTGTTGTTTGACGATGAGAATATGATGGTGCGAATCGATATGAGCGAGTACCAGGAGCGCCACAGTGTGAGCCGACTGATAGGAGCGCCTCCGGGATATGTGGGCTACGACGAGAGCGGCCAGCTGACCGAGGCGGTGCGACGCAAGCCATACAGCATTGTGCTGTTCGACGAGATAGAGAAGGCGCATCCGGATGTGTTCAACATACTGCTGCAGGTGCTTGAGGACGGCCGACTGACGGACAACAAGGGACGTATCGCCGACTTTAAGAACACCATAATCATTATGACCTCGAATATGGGCAGCAACATCATCCACGAGCGTATGAGCGATGCGATGAACATTAACGACTACACCATCGAGAAGACGAAAGAGGATGTGCTTGAGCTGCTGAAGCAGAATATGCGTCCGGAGTTCCTGAACCGTGTTGACGAGATAATAATGTTCCGTCCGCTAAGCAAGAAGCAGATTCGCGAGGTCGTTCGCATACAGCTTGCGAATGTGGCCAAGATGCTTGAGAAAAATGAGATACTGATCAGCGCCACCGACGAGGCTGTCAACCTGTTGGCAGAGATAGGCTATGACCCTGCTATGGGTGCCCGACCGGTGAAGAGGGTGATACAGCGGCAGATACTGAACGAACTTTCTCGCCAGATACTTGATGACAAGGTGCATACAGGCGAGAATATTATTATCGACGTGATAGACGACCAGTTCGTGTTTTACAATTCCAATATGAACAAGGGTCATTAAAAGAATTGGAAGGGATGGGGGCGGCCGAAGGCCGCCCCCTCTCTCTGTAGGTGTCTTATAGCAAGAACGGTTGGGTCAGGGTTTTGTATTCGTTTGAATAGGTGTTGTCGGGGTTGCGGAGAGGTATCGCTGAGATTATGGGCTGTATTGGGATACTGGAGTTGATAAACTGGAGGACGGTGCGCTTGGGAGGGTCGGAGAGATGGTTGCAGATGTCGGCCCGAAGCCGGCATTGCAGTTTGTATTGCCGGGCCTCGTCGAGGGCTTTTGCAGCGTCGGAGGAGGGTATGATTATAGCCATTGCCCCGTCGTTGGCAAGCAGTTGTGAGGCAGCCTTGAAAAGCTGCTGTAATGTAAGTCTGTCGTCGTGACGGGCGAGGGCCTTGCGAGGGTCGTTGTTGCGCAGGGAGTTGGTGAAGTAGGGCGGATTGGAGACGATAAGGTCGAATTGTCGGTTGCATTGCGTGGCAAAGTCCTGCAGGGATATGTTTTGCGCACTGAGGCGGTCGCTCCAGGGCGAGGCTGCAAAATTGGCTGAGGCAACCTGAGTTGTTTGACAGTCGATATCAATTGCCGTGATGTGTGCTTTGGCGAAGCGTTGAGCCATCATCAGTGCCAGGATGCCGCATCCTGTGCCTGTGTCGAGGATTCGGTGAGGGAGATGTGCGGGGTCTACTATGGTGCCGAGCATTATTGCGTCGTTGCCGACTTTCATTGTGGCACCGGTATCGTCGATTGTGAATTGTTTGCAGCGGAACATAGAGGTGGATGTGGTATAAAAAAAGCTGCTGCATTACCTGCAGCAGCTTTTTGGTGTATAGTTTTTAGAGTTACTTCTTCGCATCTCTTGTGGCGTTGTAGAAGATTTTGAGTGCGCTTGCGGCACGGAGTTCCTGTTTGATATCGCTGATCATACCCATTTTGACTTTGCCGTCGGCTTTGATGGCGAAGGTGAGAAGCTGGCTTTCCTCTTCGGAACGGGAGCTCTTCTCGAGTTCGACAAACTGACGGATGTCGGCGACATCGGCAATCTGGTCATCAAGCTGGATACGGGGTTCGGTTCCGTATTTGGCTGTGTAGCTGTCCATAGGGACACCGATGTTGATGTAGCTGACAAGGCTCTTCTTTTCGAGCTTGGTCACTTCGCTGCCCTTGGGAGGAGTGATCTTCACGAAGAGGGAGCTTTCGCGCATCGTGGTGATAACCATAAAGAAGAACAGGAGCATAAAGATAATGTCGGACATCGAGCCCATATTGAGGGCGGGTGTGCCTTTGTCATTTTTTTGTTTGAATCTTGCCATTATTTAGTTCCTCCTGTATTTTTAGGCTCAGCTTCGGAGATAGCGACGGGTATAGCTTTGTCGATAGCGTCCTTGTGATTCTGGTCTAAGTCTTTATAGGGTCTGTTGAATTTCTCACGTGAGAGTTCGTCACGCATCTCGTTGATGGCGGCGGTGAGTTCGTTTTGGACACGGAAGTAAGTGTCGTACGAAGTACCACGGTCGTTCTGCAGCGAGATAACACCTTTCGATACCGGGTAGTTGCCCAGCAGGGGTATGTTGATCACTTCTTTCTGCGGCAGGTCGTCGCGGTCCTGGGGGTTGCCCAGAAACTCTTTGGCGCGATCTTTGAGCAGGCTGATGTCGCCGACCTCTTTGTTGAAGAGGATGCGGTCGTTGCGGTTGATCTTAACCTGGAAGATGTTACGTTCACGAACTTCTGGCGGAGTGAAATCCGGCGGCAGCGGTGGTGGCAGACGCCGTGCGATACCCATATCTGTGTTGATGTTGGAGACCATCAGGAAGAAGGCCAGCAGCAGGAACGAGATATCGGACATCGAGCTTGTATTCAAGCCAGGAGTTGATTTCTTGCTCATAGTGATACTTACTTTTTAAATGATTTAGAAATAACTGCCCAGAGCATCATAACCACTGCGCCGATAACGGTGATGTAGGTGGCGTAGCAGGCGATGGCGATGAGTTTGGCTGTCTTTTCCGAAGTCTCGTAGCGCATCAGCATATCTTGCGGCATAGTGTCGCCCAATGCGAGAAGTATGGAGGCGACGGCGACTACGATGATGGCTCCGGCGAAAATGATTGTCTTTTTGGGCTTGTCTTTAAGGCTGAGTATGCCATAGAAGAGCCAGATGAGAAGGCTGCAGACGATATAGCAGACGAGTACCCAGAAGGCCAAATCGAATGCCCAACCGAATTTTTCCTGGTTGGCGGCGAAGAGAATGGCGAGAATGGATACGATGGCTGCGATACCGAGGCTGATCCACATTAAGATTTTTCTCGTTTTTTCTTGCATAATAGTTAAGGATTAAAAGGTTAATAAAAATGATAGACTATCCTTGCACTATTATTTCTTGTTCTTGATGAGGATGTCCATAAAGGTTATGGTACCATCTTCCATTTGAGAAACGAGACTTTCGATTTTGGTAAGGAGGTAGTTGTAGAAAATCTGAAGGATGATGGCGACGATAAGACCGAACACGGTGGTCAAGAGGGCCATCTTCATACCGTGGGCAACGACGGTCGGGCTGATGTCGCCGGCTTTTTCGATATCGTCGAATGCCTGGACCATACCGATAACGGTGCCGAGGAATCCGAACGAGGGTGCCAGGGCGATGAACAGGGCGATCCAAGTCAGGTTGGCCTCGAGGCGTGCCATCTGTACTCCGCCATAGGAGGTGAGGGATTTCTCTACGTTCTCCAGGCCTTCGTCGACGCGGTCAAGACCTTGGTAGAAGATGCTGGCAACAGGGCCGCGGGTGTTGCGGCAGAGTTCTTTTGCTGCGTTGTAGTCGCCTTTCTTTACGTTGTCTTCAATGCCGTTGAGGAGGGCGTTGACGTTGGTGGTTGCCATATTGAGGTAGATGATACGCTCGATAACGAGTGCCATACCGAGGATGAGGCAGAGGAGCACGGGGGTCATCCAGCCTGCACCACCTTGGATGTATTTCTCTTTCAGCACTTCGTGGAACGATTTTGCTTCTTCGGCCTCTTCGTTGGCGGCCACTGTGGGTTCTGCGACGGCTTCGTCAGTGATAGCTGCGCTGTCATCGGTGACTTGTTCGGTCTGGACGGCGTCGGTGTTGGCGGCGTCTTGGGCCATAACGTTGTTGAGATTGGTGAATGTCAATAATCCAATTACCGACATCAAAGCGATTACTTTTTTCATTTTGGTTTTAATTGTGTTAATTATTAATTAGTTAGTTCGTTTTGCGTATGTCACAATATGAATGCAAATTTAGTAAGAAGTTTGTAACTGGAAAATTTTTTTTGCGTTTTTTTTGAAAAAAATGTGGTTCTGCTTTGATAATGCATTGTTTTTTAGTTTGATAATGACGGCGAAATTTTTGCTTTGCCGTTTGTGCGCGGAAATGCTGCTGTTGGGACGTGTTTTGGAGGTACCAACTCCGTCCGTTGTACAATAGTTGTACAATAGTTGTACAATACTTGTACAATTGGTAAACGTACAAATATTGTACAAGTATTGTACATATATTGTACAACGGACGGAGTTGGTCCGGTCCGGGTGTGGACAAAGTGCGGCGGAAGGGTGAGGGATGGACGTTGTATTTGGCTGGCTATAAAACGGTTGCAGCCGTGCTCGGACGAGGGGGCACGGCTGCAAGGGTTTGGCTGTGGGTTTCAGATGTTGCGGTTGAGGAGTTTCTGTGTCAGCTGGTGGAGGGGTTGCTTGCTTTCTTGTGGCAGGTCGATGCTGTCGAGGCTGCGGATGGCGGCTTCGTGGTAGAGGGCTATCTGTGTTTCGGTTTGTTGTTTGATCTGCAGCTGGTCGTAGATGGCGAGCACTTGTTTGATTTTGGGTTGCGGGTCGGCGGGTGTGGAGCTGAACAGGTCGGCGAGTTGCTGCCGTTGTGCGGTGTCGGCTGTCTGCAGTGCTTTGAGCAGCAGGTAGGTTTTTTTGTTGTCTTTGATGTCGGTGCCGGTCTGTTTGCCGAAGGTCTGTGTGTCGCCGTAGGCGTCGAGCAGGTCGTCGCGCAGCTGGAAGGCGAGCCCGATGTTGATGCCGAAGTCGTAGAGGGCGTCGGTGTCGGCTTGGGGTGCGTTGGCGTAGAGGGCTCCTATCTTGAGTGCTGCCGCAAGGAGGACGGCTGTCTTGAGCCGTATCATTTCGAGGTATTCGGGTATGGTGACGTCGTTGCGCTGCTCGAAGTCCATATCGTATTGCTGTCCTTGGCAGATTTCCATACTTGTCTGCTGGAAGATGTTGAGTATCTGGTGCAGGTTGGGGTGCGGCTGCTTGAGGAAGTACTGCCAGGCGAGGATGTTCATTGCGTCGCCCGAGAGGATGGCGGTGTTGGGGTTCCATTTGAGGTAGACGGTGGTCTTGCCGCGCCGTATGGGTGACTGGTCCATCAGGTCGTCGTGGAGCAGGGTGAAGTTGTGGAACGTTTCGATGCCTATCGCCGCGTAGCGTGATTGCCTGAGGTCGCCGCCGAAGAGGTCGGTTGCTGCGAGGAGCATCAGGGGGCGTATGCGTTTGCCGCCATCGGCGAGGGTGTAGGCTATGGGGTCGAAGAGGTTGGCGGGCGTGCCGTGGAAGTCTTCGGCATCGAAGTATTCTTTTACTTTCAGTGATAGTTGGTCTAAGGTGAGCATCGCTTTAGGTTTTTAAGGGGTTTAAGGGTTTAATTGTTGATATGTTGATATGTTGATATGTTGATTTGTTAAAGGGTTATCCGCTTTCCGTTTTCCGCTTTCCGCTTTCCGCCTTCCGCTTTCCGCTTTCCGCTTTCCGCTTTCCGTTTTCCGCTTTTCAGAAGGGGTAGTCGATGCCGAAGTTGGCTGTTATTTGCGAGGGTTTCCAGTAGGGTGGGCGCCAGCGGTGTGAGGGCTGCATTCCGGGGTCGTAGAGCGGTATGGCGAGGTCGCAGCGAAGGGTGAGGATGGATATGTTGGCACGCAGTCCGAAGCCGATGCCTACGGCTGTGCTTTGGGGCAGTGTCTTGAGGTTGAACTGCCCGTCGGGGAATTCCTGCGACTGGTGTGCGAGCCATACGTTGCCTATGTCGGCGAAGAGGGCTCCTTCGAAGATGGATATGATGGGGAAGCGGTGCTCGAGGTTGACGACAAGTTGTATGTCGCCTATGCGCTCAAGTATGTCCTGGTTGTCGGAGAGGAAGTTGCCGGGGCCGAGGTATCGCAGGTGCCAGGCGCGGATGGTGGTTGGGCCGCCGCCGAAGAAGCTTTTTTCGTAGGGCATAGCGGTGGAGTTGCCGTAGGGCAGTCCGACGCCGGCTATGACGCGGGCCACGAAGGTGCTTTTCTTGCCGAGGTAGAAGTAGTGCTTGTATTCGGCTGTTGTCCGTAAGTATTGCGAGTAGGGCACGCCGAAGACGTACTGGATGCCGTTTTGGTCGGTGCTGCTTTTGGCAAGGGGCACTATGGCGCCGAGCAGGTTGCCGGCGCTTTCGACAGAGAGGTGCAGGTAGTCGAAGTTGAGGCGTGTGCCGTATTGCTGGGTGTTGTAGATGTAGTCGTAGCGTGCGTCGAGGATGAGGTGGTCGCTGTATTGGTATTTGACTCTGGCGTCGCTGATGCCTTGCATACGGGCGCGGAAGGTGGAGTCGATGTTGAAGAAGCGGACGTAGGTTAGCTCGACGGGCAGCAGCTGGTGGCTGTGCTG
>CAJOMZ010000043.1 GCA_905236645.1 uncultured Bacteroidales bacterium | reverse complement strand
ATCACTTCGACGAAGCGCGGTTCGATCACTTCGGTCCAGGCCGTCTATGTGCCTGCCGACGACTTGACCGACCCCGCTCCAGCAACGACTTTCGCCCACCTCGACGCACAGACGGTGCTGAGCCGCAAGATTTCGGAGCTTGGCATCTACCCTGCCGTCGACCCGCTCGACTCGACGAGCCGTATTCTTTCGCCCGACGTCGTCGGCGAGGAACACTATAACACTGCCCAGAAAGTCAAGCAGATACTGCAGCGCTACAACGAGCTGCAGGATATCATCGCCATCCTCGGTATGGAGGAACTCGGCGAGGCAGACAAGCTGGTTGTGAGCCGCGCCCGCCGCGTGCAGCGCTTCCTCTCGCAGCCGTTCTTTGTGGCCGAGGCTTTCACAGGCTTGCAGGGCAAATTTGTGAATATCGACGATACCATCAAGGGTTTCAATATGATTCTGAACGGCGATGTCGACTATCTGCCCGAGCAGGCATTCCTGCTTGTCGGCACTATAGAAGAGGCCATTGAGAAGGGTGAGAAGATTCTGTCCGAAACAAAGTGACGTAACAATACCTTGGTTTATGAACGTCAAGATTATTAAACCCGATTCCACTCTGTATGACGGTCCGGCAACGCTGGTTCAGCTGCCGGGTACCGGCGGATTGTTCGAGTTGCTCGAAAACCACGCCCCTATCATCTCAAGCCTTGCTGCAGGAAAGATTCGCCTGCAGGCGGATGGACAGGAGGAAAAAAGCTTTGAGATAAAGGCAGGTGTAGTCAAAGGGCAGCAGAATGACATCCTGATACTTGTACAATAGCTGAAGCGTATTGTACCCTTGAAACGCAGGGAGGTGAACGCGCCACGGACGGCGAACCGAAACAATCGTCGGCACGACATCCAGGGCTCACCGACCGAAGACAAATATAGAATAAAATAAATACAAATTAAACAACAACAATCTATGAAGAAATTTTTTGCAACACTTTCCGCCATCGCTTTGCCGGCATTGAGCTTCGCGAGCGAGGCTGACTTGAAGATGCCTGAAGGTTTCAGCTCGAGTCCCGACACAAAAATTCTTTATTGGGGGTTTTTGATTGTGGCACTCGGCCTTTTGTTTGGATTCTGGCAGTTCAGCAAGGTCCGCAAGCTGAAAGCCCACAAGTCGATGCTTGAGATAGGCAATGTCATTTTCAAAACCTGTTCCACTTATCTGAAACAGCAGGGTAAATTCCTGGTTATTCTTTTCCTCTTCATCGGTGCAGCCATTGCACTGTATTTCGGTGTGCTGAGCGATATGAAGGCCGGCGGCGTGCTGCTGGTGCTGGCCTGGACAATCATTGGTATACTTGGCAGCTATGGTGTGGCTTGGTTTGGCGTGCGTATGAACACGCTTGCCAACGCTCGTATGGCTTTTGCCTCGCTGCGCCGCCGTCCGCTCGACCTGCTCAACATTCCTCTGCGCGCAGGTATGAGCATTGGCATTGTGCTGATTTGCGTTGAACTGGTGCTGATGCTTGTCATCCTGCTGTGTATGCCTGGCGAGCTGGCCGGCTCGTGCTTTATGGGCTTTGCCATCGGCGAGTCGCTCGGCGCCTCGGCCCTGCGTATTGCCGGCGGCATCTTCACCAAGATCGCCGACATCGGAAGCGACCTTATGAAGGTTGTATTCAAGATTGGCGAGGACGACCCGCGCAACCCTGGTGTCATTGCCGACTGCACCGGTGACAATGCCGGCGACAGCATCGGACCCACCGCCGACGGTTTCGAGACCTACGGCGTTACGGGCGTGGCTCTTGTTTCGTTCATCCTCCTTGCTGTCCCCGACCCTGCCATTCAGGTCAAGCTGCTGGTTTGGATCTTCGTTATGCGTATCCTTGGTATCATCGCTTCTGTTCTTGCCTACTATATCAACGGCGCTATCGCCAAGGCACGCTATGCAAAGGCTGACGACATCAACTTTGAGAAGCCTCTGACTTCGCTGGTTTGGATCACTTCTATCCTTTCAATCTGCGGCACCTTCTTGGCAAGCTATTTCATCCTCAGGGATGTAACGATTGTCGACCATCTGTGGCTCGCACTCTCTATCATCATCAGCTGCGGCACGCTTGGTGCAGCCCTGATTCCTGAGTTTACCAAGATTTTCACCTCTCCCACTTCGAAGCACGTCGGCGAGGTCGTCAAGGCTTCCGACCAGGGCGGCGCTTCGCTGAACATCCTGTCGGGCCTTGTTGCCGGTAACTTCGGTGCTTTCTGGACGGGCATTGTGTTCTTCGTGCTGATGCTTATCGCTTATATGGCCGCCACCGGCTTCGGCATCGGCCCTGTCTTCGGTCCTTATTTCACCATCTTCGCCTTCGGCCTTGTTGCCTTCGGTATGCTGGGTATGGGTCCTGTGACCATCGCCGTCGACAGCTACGGCCCTGTAACCGACAACGCACAGTCGGTTTATGAGCTTTCGCTTATCGAGGACGACATCGAAAAGACCACTAAGGAGGTTCAGGATGAATTCGGCTTCACTCCTGATTTTGAGAAGGCCAAGTATTATCTTGAGGCTAACGACGGCGCCGGCAACACCTTCAAGGCTACGGCAAAACCGGTTCTTATCGGCACTGCCGTTGTCGGAGCGACCACTATGATTTTCTCGCTTATCCTTATGATACAGAAGGCACTTGGCATTGAGCCTTCGACCATTCTCAATCTGCTTAACCCCTATAGCATTCTTGGCTTTATCCTTGGCGGCTGCGTTGTGTTCTGGTTTACCGGTGCCTCGATGCAGGCTGTCACCACTGGTGCCAACCGCGCTGTCGAGTTCATCAAGAACAATATAAAGCTTGACCCCAACGCGCCCAAGAAAGCAGACACTGAGAAGTCGCAGGAGGTTGTGAAGATTTGCACCAACTACGCTCAGAAAGGTATGATCAACATCTTTATCGCTATCTTCTGCTTTGCTCTTGGCTTTGCCTGCATCTCGTCGCCCGCCAGCATCGGTGGCGAGAATGCCGTATGCCTCTTTGTAAGCTATCTGATTTCAATTGCCGTCTTCGGCCTCTTCCAGGCTGTCTTTATGGCCAATGCCGGCGGCGCCTGGGACAACGCCAAGAAGGTTGTCGAGGTTGACCTTAAGGCCAAGGGTACGCCGCTGCACGATGCAAGCGTCGTGGGCGACACCGTAGGCGACCCCTTCAAGGACACGAGCTCTGTGGCTCTGAACCCCATCATCAAGTTCACCACCCTTTTCGGCGTTCTTGCTATGGAGATTGCCATCGCTCCCAACTTCCAGGCCATTGCTCCTTACTTCGGCATAGCATTTATACTGATTGCCCTTGTCTTCGTATACCGCTCATTCTACAAAATGCGTATCAAGAGCGAGAAGTAGGAATCGTATAACATTATACAAATAAAGGCGGGCCGAAGGCCCGCCTTTATTGTTTTATATCCATTATTTATTCGCCACCAATTCTGTATCTGTAGCGACACTTGCTTCTTGTACTCCTGATGGACTTTGGAAGAACTTCACTATCATAAGTATGAATATCAGCGCGGCCAGAAGCAGCATAAGATATCCGTGATTCTTTAACGATGACCAGCGACTGGGAGTGGATGGGCGTACCTCGTATTTGGAATACACATAATAGTCTTTCCCATTCAGGCTGATATCGTCAATGTCGTAGAAGTAAGGGCTACAGCCATTGACCTTTGCCAGAAGCGATAGTTGGTTGTATTCAATTCTGGAGATATCCTCGCGTCGTTCAACAATGGCATAATAACGTCTTTTAATCTTCTTCCCTACCCTGTGGCGCGAGAAAGCCCTGTAGACGAATCCTGCCGGTATCTCGCCAACCAGAGATTCTATATGATAACGCCGTTCAGCGCTTGTCAACACATCTTCCATAATGGTTTATGCTTCAATTTCTTTCACTGCTACTTCTATGGCCTTCTCTATACCTGCGGCATTTTTGCCTCCTGCAGTTGCATAGGCCGGCTGGCCGCCGCCACCGCCTTGTATTTCTTTTCCTGCCGCCCGTATGATAGTGCCTGCATTCTTGCCTGCATCGACACGGCTCTGACCTAAGCAGATCAACAGCTGAGGTTTGTCGCCAACAACACTGCCCAGCACCAGCGCCATATCCGGATTCTCTGCCCTGAGCTGCATCACACCGTCCTTGAGCTGCATAACATCATAGTCGACTTTTTTGGAAAGCACTGAATTGTTTTTCAACTCCTCACCTAATGAACGGCATATCCCTGCAACTTTTTCCTTCTGGAATGCTGTTATTTGGCTACGCAACTCGCTGTTCTCGTCCTGCAGACGCTGAATGGCACCGGCAAGGTCTTTGGGATTCTTCAGCAATGTCTTGGCTTCTTCAAGCTGGTCTTGCATCTCGTCGACGTATTTTTCGGCACCCGATCCGGTCACTGCCTCGATGCGGCGCATACCGGCAGCGATGGCGCTTTCGCTGACAATACGGAATGCACCAATATGACCCGTATTGTCGGTATGGGTGCCGCCGCAGAACTCTACGCTGTCGCCGAACTTCACAACACGCACTTTCTCGCCGTATTTCTCACCGAACAATGCCATTGCACCAAGTTTGCGAGCCTCGTCTATAGGCATCGCCCTGTGTTCTTCGAGCGGCATAGCGTGCCAGATATCAATATTGACCTGCTTCTCAACCTCACGGATCTCCTCTTTGGTAAGTTTGGCAAAATGCGAGAAGTCAAAACGGAGTCGCTGGTCGTCCACACTTGAGCCCTTCTGCTCCACGTGGCTTCCCAAAACATTTCGCAATGCCTTGTGTAACAAGTGAGTTGCAGAGTGGTTGCACTGGATGGCAAATCTGCGGCACCTGTCTACTTCGGCCTTGAAGGTTGCAGTAAGGTCCGAGGGCAACTTGGTGACAATGTGGACAATCAGATTATTCTCTTTCTTTGTGTCAACAATCGGAAGAACTTCTTCACCAGCGCCAATGGTTCCCACATCTCCTACCTGTCCACCGCCCTCACCGTAAAACGGTGTCTTATCGAACACAAGCTGATAGAACTCGCGGTCTTTGGTTCTCACGTGGCGGTAACGGACAATTTTAACTTCGCTTACCAACTTGTCATATCCAATAAACTCTTCCTCAACACCTGGTTGCAATTCCACCCAGTCGTCACTCTCGGTTTTTGCGGCAGCACGTGAGCGGTCCTTCTGCTCAGCCAAACCTTTGGCAAAACCATCCATATCGACCGTCCAGCCTTTCTCGCTGGCCATAAGTTGCGTCAAATCTATCGGGAAGCCGTATGTGTCGAACAGCTCAAAAGCGAAAGCGCCGTCAATAACCTTCTCCACCTTCACCTTTTGCTCGCAGGCCTCACAGCTTGTCTCACACTCCATTGCTTTGGCAATGTAGTTCTCAAACTTCAGTATTCCGTTTGAGAGTGTCCTGAGGAACGACTGTTCCTCCTCAAGGATAATGCGGCATATCAGATCCTCCTGTTTCTTCAATTCCGGGAACTGGCCGCCCATCTGTGCAACCAAAGTAGGCACCATTGTATGAATAAACGGTTCCTTAAAGCCAAGGAAAGTGTAGCCATAACGTACTGCCCGACGCAGAATACGACGTATCACATAGCCTGCTTTCGCATTCGAAGGCAGCTGCCCATCGGCAATAGAGAAACTCACAGCTCTCAGATGGTCGGCACAGACACGCATTGCCACATCCGACTCTTCGTTCTTGCCGTATGGTATTCCCGATTTCTTTGCAATTTCCTGTATCAGTGGCTGAAAGACATCGGTATCGTAGTTCGACTTCTTGTTCTGGATAACCATACAAAGTCGCTCAAAGCCCATTCCTGTGTCTATATGTTTGGCCTTCAAAGGTTCCAAAGTTCCATTAGCCAAACGGTTGTATTGCATAAACACAAGGTTCCATATCTCAATGACAAGCGGATTGTCTTTGTTTACCAACTCGTTGCCAGGCACTTTTGCCTTCTCTTCCTCATCGCGCAAGTCTATATGTATCTCGCTGCAAGGGCCGCACGGCCCCTGATCTCCCATTTCCCAGAAGTTATCCTTCTTCGAGCCCATCAGTATACGGTCCTCGGCAATATGCTCTTTCCAAAAGTCATACGCCTCTTTGTCCATCTCAAGACCTTCCTGTTTGTCACCGCCAAAAACAGTTACATAAAGGTTCTTCTTGTCAATCTTCATCACTTCCGTCAAGAACTCCCAGCCGTAAGCTATGGCCTCTTTCTTGAAATAGTCGCCGAAGCTCCAGTTGCCAAGCATCTCGAACATAGTGTGGTGGTACGTGTCGTGCCCCACTTCCTCAAGGTCGTTGTGCTTGCCGCTCACTCGCAGACATTTCTGCGAATCGCACACTCTCGGATATGGCGCCGCACTGTTGCCGAGAAAAATGTCCTTAAACTGGTTCATACCGGCATTGGTGAACATCAATGTCGGGTCGTTTTTAACCACCATCGGAGCCGACGGCACAACGTGATGGTTCTTGCTCTCAAAAAAATTGAGGAATTGGTCGCGTATTTCGTTCGATGTCATAATCTGAAATGTTTTGAATTCAGTGGGTTTATGTTATATGGTTAGAACTCGTCCCGCTCCACCAGCAGAATGGCATTTTGCGGGATCGCCGTTGTATTTGATTTCAACAGCGCTTTTCTGCATAAACAAAGCCAAATCGCCCGGTTGCACCTGCAGAGGCAAGTATTTGGGCTCTTTGTCTTTAGGGTTCCACGGCTCGTCGCTGTCCATATTCGGCAAAGCGTAGCCAGGGCCACACTTCAGGATATATCCCGATTGTATCTCCTCCTTTTCCTGGTAGCCTGCAGGCAAATACAGGCCGCTCTTTGTCTTCTGTGCAGCCGTACCCTGCTGTATCAACACCCTGTCGCCCACAACAATCAGTTTGTCAAGTCCCTTTTTACGTGACGATGATATATTATCCAACATATAACTAATTGATTGACATTCTTATACTATTAAACAATTGCTCTTTTACAAACTGCAAAGATACACAAAAATTGCGTTCCACACTCAAGAAATATCACCCAGCCACGGATGACTTAAAACCTGCGCAATGGTTTTGTCCATATCGTAATACTTGTATTCGCCCAAACGACCTCCAAAACAGACATCCTTTTCATTGGCTGCCAAAGCCTTGTATCTTGCCGCCAATGCCTCGTTGCGCTCGTTGTTGACAGGATAGTACGGCTCCATACCAGGACGCCAGTCCAGCGGATACTCGTATGTCACCACTGTATCCGGCTGAGTGCCAAACTCAAAATGCTTATGCTCTATGGTTCGCGTATATGGTGTCTCTGCATCGGTATAGTTGAACACCGCGTTGCCCTGAAAACTCTCTACGCCTTCAAGCAGCTGATGGTCAAAACGCAGCGAGCGATAGTCCAAGCGCCCCAACGAATAGTCGAAATAAGCATCTATCGGGCCTGTATACACAACACGTTCCGCCAACCGGTTAAGCTTCTCGCGCTCTGCAAGATAGTCGGTCGACAGCCTCACCTCTACCCCTTCAAGCAGCCGCTCGAAGAGCTGTGTGTAGCCGCCGACTGGTATACCCTGGTGAGGGTCAGAGAAATAATTGTTGTCAAAAGTAAACCTGAATGGCAGCCGGCGCAACACAAATGCGGGTATCTCCTCAGCCGGCAGGCCCCATTGCTTCTCTGAATAGCCCTTCACCAGCTTCAGAAAAATGTCTCTGCCTGCCAGTTTCATACCCTGTTCATACAAATTGTGCGGTTCCGCAACAGCCGCAAACTCAGCCTGCTGCTCGGCTATGCGGGCTTTTGCCTCGTCAGGGGTGCGGACATCCGGCCAAAGCTTCGTAAAAGTGTTCATATTGAACGGCAGGTTGTACAGCTCGCCTTTGTAGTTGGCAATAGGGCTGTTGACATAATGGTTGAAGCGGCAAAAACGGTTCACGTATTCCCACACCTGCTCGTTCGATGTATGGAAAATATGCGCCCCGTACCAATGCACATTGATGCCTTTCACACTTTTCGTATAGCAGTTGCCGCCGATATGCTCCCTACGCTCGACGACAAGGCATTTCGCCCCCTTTGCTCTCGCTATGTTCGCAAACACAGCCCCATACAGACCGGCACCAACTATCAGAAAATCAAACGGTTTCATTTTATAATATCCCCCTTAATTGTAGCATCAAGTATCTCCACTATCCTCTCCGACGGCAGCTTGCCTCCTTGGGCAAGGTGACGCTCGAAAAACTCCTCGCGCTGCTCGCGCATCGTGTCTTTGCCTCCGATAACGACATCGGCGATAAAACTCCGCACTTCCTCCACCGTTCTGCCGTGATAGTGATTGTTGAACGACATCTGTCCGAACGTACTGAACTTCTCCACAAAATCATAATCCTTCACAAGATACATCACCGGTTTGCGTGTAAACAGATATTCCGTCGTGAACGAGCCGCAATCGTGGATCATCGCATCCGATGTCAGAAACAAGTCGACATACGACGATTCCTCCAACTGGCCGTTGGCCATCTCCTGCCAACAGCGGTAATATTCGTCCGTCTTCCCCACGCCCCATATCCGCTGCAGCTTGAATTTCAGCAAAGGATGCGGCTTGAACACAAACTGCACGCTCTCCGAAAACTCCCTTGCCAGTTGCAGCATCGGTTCGCTGTACAGCAGGAACGACGATATCGCGAAGTCTCCGTCAATCGTATGGTGTGGCGCCCAAATCACACGCTTTTTGCGCTTCTCTTGCACCTTCCACACGTCGACAGGCTCATACTCCTTGTGCAAAAAAACCTCTGTCCCGGGATAGCCCGAAACCACCACATTCTCCCCTCTGTTGCGCGAATGTGCCATAGCCGTCTCGCGATGTATCTCGGTCTCGACAAAGTGTATACCCACAAGATTGTGGAATATCAAATCGTAATTCACCTTGTACAGGTTGAGCGACGAAAAACCGTAGGGCACATAGCACGTCAGAACGTCACGGAAATTGTATATAAAGTACTGAGGCGGAATATCCTTGTACGGCGTCGTGAAAACCACTATATCCGGCTTCAACGTCTTCCGCACATCTTCCCACCTGCCGTTCCTGGCATTGTATGGCACAATGCACTCAAAGCCCTTGTCCTCAATGAAATGCCTTGTACGCTCCACCGTTGCATCGACCTCTTCCCTGTCAAAACCCTTGAACACAGAATACGGATAAACAACCACATACGGATGGTACCTGGGGTTCTCTCTCAATGCACGGAACAGATAGTCCGACTTCCACATTCCCGGAATGGTCAGAAAGAAGGCGACATCCAGGCGCTCCTTCCCTTCAAGCCGGTGGGCGGCAAGCCTCTGATGCTTCCTGAACCTTCCGGCATACATCCTGAACACCGGAGCAAAGTGGTTCCGCAGTATGTCCTTGTAGGCCCATATCAGGCGCAGTCTGTACTTCAACGACGTGTCAGCACTTCCCATCGTCAGTCCCTCTTGATTTTCACATCGACAACCTGCCCCGTTATGTCAAGCAGCAAAGTCTTTAACGACACCTCGGCGACATCCACCGCCTTCAGTAACGTATCGGGAGGCTCGATGCCGAAATTCTTGGTACGCATAGGAGTGTTTGTCCGCTCCGGATTTATCACATTGACCCTTATCCCATAGCAATCCCACTCCTGCGCAAGCGCCTGCATAAAATTCACCGCCGCAGCCTTCGTCGAAGAGTAGATACTGTACATAGCGCGGCCACGCGTATACGAACTGGACGTATACAGCAGCAACTGCCCCTGGCTTTTCTTCAAATAGGGGAAAGCCGCCATTGCCACATTAACCATACCGTCATAGTTGGTGCGTATTATCACGTCTATAAACTTCTCATCCATCGTCACCAAAGGCTCCTTCGACAATATGGCCGCGCTGTCGACCACATAGTCTATCCTGCCGCCGCATTCCTCGGCAACCCCGGCCAACGCCTTCTCGACATCGGCCCGCCGCGAAATGTCGGTGCCCGTCGTGCTGCGCGAGAACGAGAAAACCCTTGCTCCGTTTATCCGCGCCATCTCCACAAGCTCCTTGCCTATGCCCGAATTGCCTCCGAAAACCACAACGACCTTGTCTTTAAGCTGGGCAAAGTCAGTCTCTTCGTGCAACGTCATCGAACGCAGCTGGAACAGCTTGTCCAGCAGGAACAAATCCTCCTTGTAGGTCAGCTTCATATTCGACTCCTCGCCCTCCACCACATACGTCTTCACCTCAGGCATATACTTCAGCACCGTCCCGCAATCGTCGGTCGACACAAAGTCGGGATCCTTCATAGCCCTCTCGTAGGCCTTCGCCACCACATCATACTTGAACGCCTGCGGTGTCTGGCCCCTCCGCAGCAGCTTACGCTTCGGAATCTTGTCGATATAGCGCCCCTCCTCGTCCACCTCTATTATCGTGTCGGTGGCCGGCACAGCCACGTCGACCGCGTCATAACTCTCCAAAGCCTCCACCACATCCTTGATTATACGGTCGTTCACCAAAGGGCGCACCGCATCGTGGAATATCATATTGCAATCGCCGCTGCATCCCCTGTAGGCCTCTATTGCCGACAGCGTCGACATATAGCGCTCGTCGCCGCCCCTCAGTATACGTTTCACCTTCTTCCACTGGTTGCGGACCACGATGCCTTCCATCTTGTCGACATACGACGGATGAATAACAACCGCAATCTCGTCAATCAAACCGTTCCTCTCAAACACATCTATCGTGTGCTCTATCACAGTCTTGCCTGCGACCTTCAGAAACTGCTTCGGCGTCGAATAGCCCAAACGACTCCCTACACCGCCGGCAAGAATAATGGCAACATTCATTTTCAGTCCCTCTCTTTGTTTTCAGTTAATCGATTTGTTTTTTCGCGGCACAGGCGGCAGCGCCCCGTGCCCGCGCTCTCAAGCCTTCCTCGCGCCGCGCCGACCGGCAGCCACGGCATACAATGCACTGAAGGCCACCATCGTAGTCATCTGCAGCCACACATCGGTCCCTATCAGCACCGCGGGCGAAACCAGAACGGCCTTCAACAGATAATAAACCACCTTGCCCGACAGCAGCGCCAGCAGCATCGACGCAAACGCCCCGACGCGCCTCTCCGCAAGCCCCGAAAGGCCCACAACCGTCAGCAGCTCGGCCACCATACACACACACACCGACGGCACTGGCATACCGCTCACCGCCATACTCGTCACCGGCAGCAACACCGCCAGCAGATAGCCGTTGCCCCTCCAGCGCACCAGCAGCATACCTGCCAGCAGACACATCGCCATAGGATTCAGCTTGTAAAACGGCACCGCAAACACGTGCGACAACGACGGAACAGCACAAATAAACACAAGCAAAAGCGCATCGACAAGCATCACGCGCGCCCTACTCCCTGTCTTTGAAACAGTAACGCTCATTTCTATATAATTTAATATTTTTGCAAATATACAACCTTTTCCGAAATCAACCACAAAAAATCAACAAAAACAACAACAAAAACTCTCCGCCGCCACCCCTCGCCCCCCGAAAAAAGCCGCCCCGACACCATAACAACACCCTACCAATCCGTCCGTTGTACAATACTTGTACAATACTTGTACAATATTTGTACGTTTACCAATTGTACAAGTATTGTACAACTATTGTACATATATTGTACAACGACCGGAGTTGGTCCCTCTTTTTCCCCTCCTTTCCCCCTCCTTTTCCCCTCCGCGAACCATTCCATCCCTTGCGCAACACCCACCGTTTTTCCACCAAATCCAAACCGGCGGCACGCCCTGCGGCACACCATTCACGACAAGAAGACGAAAAAACAACTTATCAAGTCTATTTTGTTTTTTTTCAAATCGTTTCGGCTCCTTTTCGACGGCCGCAACCCATAGCCTGGACTGAAAAAGATTGAAAAACAAACAATTGAATTACAGCACGTCATAATACTGCAAATCAACCACATAGACCGCTACGACAACCGCATCGCGGCTCTTGCAAAAGTTTTTTTTTCCAAAAAACATCTCGAATTAGATTTTTTTTGCATATCTTTGCAGTCCGTTTTGAAATGAAATTTTTTATACACCAAAATTTAAATTTGTAACCTATTATGACAAAAGCAGAAATTGTGGCTTCCATTTCCGAGAAGACCGGTATTGAAAAGGTGGCTGTATTGGCCGTCGTTGAGGAATTTATGTCGACCGTAAAAGACGCTATGATCGGTGGCGAGAACGTCTACCTGCGTGGCTTCGGCAGCTTCATCATCAAGCGTCGCGCCGAGAAAACGGGTCGCAACATCAGCAAGAACACCTCCGTTATCGTTCCTGCACACAACATCCCCGCTTTCAAGCCTGCCAAGACTTTCCTCGTTGAGGTGAAAGACAACGTTAAGTAATCATCGTCATTACAAATGCATAATAGCGTCAGGGCCTCCCCGACGCTATTTTTTTGATTCTTTTTTTATGATTCGCACATCTTTGAAAGCAGCACTCATCGCCATTCTTGCATTAACCTCGCTGACAGCAGCCTACGCCCAGACCGGCACCGACCGCACCGCCGCCGACAACTATGCCGACAAGAAGATGAAACACCTCTCGCTCGAGGAAAAGGTGGCGCAGCTGATGTTTGTCCGCGCGCCGCTCAGTTTCAGCAACAACAAGCAGCGCCACGAATTCGAAAAGAATTTCTCCAAACTCGGCGTGGGCGGCGTCTGCTTCTACAAAGGCGTCGCCACCAAGCAGATTGAGCGCACCAAACGCTATCAGCACCTGTCGCGCATCCCGCTGCTCGTCACCAGCGACGGCGAATGGGGGCTCGGTATGAGGCTTACCGACTGCTATTCATTTCCAAGACAGATGCTTATGGGTGCACTCTCTGAGCAGAACGACACCCTTATCGAGCGCTTTGGCGAGGAGGTGGGACGCCAGTGCAGCAAGATAGGTGTCCACGCCAACCTCGCTCCGGTGTGCGACATCAACAGCAATCCTCACAACCCCGTCATCGGAAGCCGCTCGTTCGGCGAGAACAAGAAGCACGTCGCCCGCAAGTCGGCACTCTATGTCCGCGGTATGCAGCGCTCAGGCACCATCGCCGTCGGCAAGCACTTTCCCGGGCACGGCGACACCGATGTCGATAGTCACCTCGACCTGCCTGTCATCAACCACTCCAAGGCCTACATCGACAGTGTCGACCTCTTCCCCTTCAAGCACCTGATAGACAACGGAATACGTGGAATAATGGTGGCTCACCTGCAGGTCAACGCCCTCGACGACAGGCCAAATATGCCGTCGTCGCTTTCGGAGCGCATCGTGCTGCCAATCCTTAGGCAGCAGATGGACTTCGACGGACTTGTCTTCACCGACGGCATTGATATGAAGGTCATTACGAACCACTACAAAGAAGGCGACGCGGCCATACGCGCAATCCGGGCCGGCTCCGACGTAATACTGCTGCCCACCGAGGTTGCAAAGACCATTGACGCCGTCGTTGCCGAAGCCAAACGCGACCCGGAATTTGCCAGGATGATCGACGACCGCTGCCACCGCATACTGCGTGAGAAGTATCTCTGCGGCCTCGACAAGGCCGATTTCAGCAAGCTTTCGGTCCCCTCCGCCGCCGACAACCTTCGCTGCAGGCAGATTACACAGCTTATGGCCCAGAAAGCCCTCACCCTCGTCAAGAACGACACCGGCGCACTGCCGCTCAAGCAAGGGCAAGAGGTTGTAGACGTTGCCATTGGCAACGGCAACACGGCCATAACGAAACTCACCGACCAGCTCGGCAGCCGCATCAAGAAAGCCGGGACGGTGGTGATGTCGCTCTACGGCAACCTCAGCTCGTCCAACAATTACGGCGTGTCGGCAGAGCAGATAGCACTTATCAAGCAAATAGCTGCCATCGAGGGTGTTAAATCCATCCTCGTCGTGTATGGCTCGCCTTACATCCTCGAGTCGTTCCCCAAAAGCGACCCAAGCTGCCCCTCGGCCATCGTTATGGCCTACCAGAATATGCCGGAAGTCATCGAAGCTGTCCCCGGAGCCCTATACGGCATCACGCCGTTCGAGGGCAAGCTGCCTGTCACCTCGGGCGGCTATCGCGAGGGAACCTCACTGAAGCCCGGCCCCGAACCTATGCCTTCCCACTACGACGCTCTGAAACAGGCAGGTATGGACACTGCCTGCTTCCGCCAAATAGACTCCATTGCATTGAACGGCATCAAGCAAAAGGCCT
This sequence comes from uncultured Bacteroidales bacterium, assembly GCA_905236645.1. GTDB lineage: Bacteria > Bacteroidota > Bacteroidia > Bacteroidales > P3 > Colimorpha. The sequence continues at coordinate 10,427 of CAJOMZ010000043.1, read as the reverse complement.
ATCCTGGATGCCAGATACTGGTGGCAAAGGACGGCAAAGTGGTCTACAACCGCTGCTACGGACGCCAAACCTACGACCCTGACGCGCCGATGATGGACACCAATACCGTATACGACCTCGCCTCGCTCACCAAGACTTCGGCAACCAACCTCGCCGTGATGAAGCTGGTGGATGCCGGCAAAATATCGCTCGACGACCGCCTGTCCAAATACCTTCCCTACCTGAAACACACCAATAAGAAGAATATTACTGTAAAGCAGGCGCTGTCACACTTTGCGCGCCTCAAGGCGTTCGACGCCTATTGGAAAGGCGCGACGGAGGACGACGCCTTCTACGTCGGCGACAACCCTGGCGAGGACTATGCCGCTATCGGCGAGAAAACTTATATCAAAAAGGATTACCGCAATATTGTGCTGCAACAGATAGCTCAAAGCCAGCTCGAAAAAAAGCAGAAATACCTATATAGCGACCTGGGCTTCATCCTGTTGGCCGACCTTGTGCAGAAGGTCAGCGGCCAGTCGTTGGATATCTTTATGCAGCAGCAGTTCTACGGCCCGCTGGGTATGGACAACACCTGCTTCCAGCCTCTGCAACACGGCATTGCGCTTGAAAGGATTGCGCCCACCGAGTTGGACAATTCGTTCCGCAACCAGCAACTGCGCGGATATGTCCACGACCCTAACGCCGCCGCTATGGGTGGCATTGCCGGCCACGCGGGACTCTTCTCGACGGCCAACGACCTCTTCCGTCTGTATCAGATGATGCTCGACTCGGGACGCTTCGACGGACAGCAGTATATCTCGCCGGAGACTTTCAACACCTTTAATTCGAGGCACTTCGCCACACAGGGAAACCGCCGCGCCTTGGGGTTCGACAAGCCTTTCATCTCTGGACGCAGCACCCACATTGCGCCGATGGCCTCGCAGAGCAGCTTCGGACACACAGGCTTTACCGGTATAATGACCTGGGTCGACCCGCAGTACAACCTCGTCTATATATTCCTCTCCAACCGTGTTTACCCATCCGCTTCGCCCAACAAACTCGCGTCTATGAATATCCGAACCGACATACAAGAGTTGATATACAAATCGATAGGCGTGAAATAGCCCTGCCGGGGCACACAATATATTTGCCGGCATAGCGTTAATTGACAAACAGCAATACAGATGATATATAGAAACATATATGTGGATGGCGTCCTGTCGGACATTTCGGTCGACAGCGGTATGATTGTCCGCATCGAGGCCGTCGGCCCCGATTCCGAAGCGCAACGCAGGACTGCAGGCGAAGAATTCTTCTTTGCATTGCCGGCGTTGGTGAATATGCACACCCATTCGGCAATGACGCTGCTGCGCAGTGCCGGAAGCGGGATGCCGCTTTTCCAATGGCTTAACGAGGCCATATTTCCGCGTGAGGCACAGCTGACTCCCGACGATATTTACCGTGGAGCTTTGGATGCCTGCGAGGAGATGCGGCAGACGGGCACAACGGCTTTCAACGATATGTATTTCAGCATTGGAAGTACCCTACGCGCCGCCAAGGAGACCAATCTGCAAGCCAATATCGCCCTCTCGGTTACCGACCGCGACTGCGAGGACAAACAGATGATTGCCAAATTCTTGGACTCTATTCATAATAGGTTTGAAGAAGCTGGATGCACCTTCTCTATTGCTCCGCACAGCATCTATACCGTGTCGGCACGCAACCTGCAGATGCTTGCCGACTTCGCCAAAGAGCACCAGACGCTGTTCCATATCCATCTGTCTGAGACACAAAAGGAGCGCGAGGACTGTCTGCGCGAGAACGGGGTGCCGCCAGTTATCTATCTTGATCGGCTCGGCATATTCGACAAGGTCGGTTCTAAATTTACAGGTGCCCACTCCCTATGGCTCGACGCCACTGAAATAGAGATACTTGGCGGTCATCACGTAACAGCGGTGCATTGTCCCAATTCCAACCTTAAATTGGGTTCAGGGTGCCGATTCCTCTATACCGAACTGCGCGATGCCGGCGTCAATGTCACCCTCGGCACCGACGGCTGCGCTTCGAGCGACAACCTTGATATGGTTGAAGCAATGAAGGTTATGTCTCTTCTGCAGAAAGGAGTACGAAACGACCCTTCTGTGCTTCCGGTCGATGAGGTTCTGAAGGTTGCTTCAAGCAATGGCCGCAAAGCCCTCGGATTGCCCGACAACAGCATTGCGGAAGGCAACGTTGCCGACTTCTTTTTAGTAAGCACCAACAATCGGGTTTTCAAAAATATAGACTATCGCAATTCAACTTCCGCTCAAATACACCAAGAGCTACTCAACCGACTGGTGTATGCAGCCGACGGCAATGCCGTCTCACAAGTTATTAAACAATGAAAAGAACACACTCAAGCATACTTCTTTCACTGCTCCTTCTTTCGTTGACCGTTGGCTGTCACAGGCCGACAGAAGGCGAGAGTAAATCGGTGTTCAAATACAACGAGCCGTCGGGCATTGCCACTCTCGACCCCGCATTTGCCAAAGACCAGGCGCGCATCTGGGCCGTATCGCAGATTTTCAACGGCCTTATCCGCCTCGACGAGAACTTGGAAATAGAGCCCTGCATCGCTAAAAGCTGGACGGTAAGCAGCGACGGCTTGACGTATACATTCATCTTACGGGACGACATCTATTTCCACAAGGATCCGCTGTTTGGCACAAAGGATTCGACACGCCGCGTTACAGCAGAAGACTTCAGGTATTCACTTAACCGCATATTGGACCCGAAAGTCGCTTCTCCTGGCTTGTGGATATTCTCGCATATCGCCGAAAACGGCTTTGTAGCATTGAACGACACGACGTTTGTAGTTCGCCTCAAAGAACCGTTTGCACCAATGCTTTCGCTGCTTGCCACCGCCTACTGCAGCGTTGTCCCCAAAGAGGTAGTGGAACACTACGGCGAGGATTTCCGCAGCCACCCTGTAGGCACCGGCCCTTTCAAGTTCCAATACTGGAAAGAAAGTGTGAAACTGGTGCTGCGCCGCAACGACCATTACTTCGAAAGCGACAGCAACGGGCGTCCTCTACCCTATTTAGACGCTGTGGCAGTGACATTTATCATCGACAAGCAAACGGCATTCCTGGAGTTTATAAAGGGCAATCTTGATTTTATGAACTCCCTTGACGCATCGTACAAGGACGAGATTCTGACCCGTACCGGACAACTCAAGAGCAAATATGCCGACCGCATAGATATGGTCTCCATTCCGTTCCTTAACACAGAATACCTGGGCTTCTATATGGACGACAAGGCAGATGTGTCGGTGTTGAAACAGAAGAAAATCAGACAGGCCATCAACTACGGCTTCGACCGGCACAAGATGATGAAATATATGCGCAACAACATCGGTAAGCCCGGTTGCAAAGGTATGATACCCTGCGGTTTGACGGGATACGACAGCACCGCATCATACGGCTATGACTACAATCCCGAAAAGGCGCGTCGGCTGCTGGCCGAAGCGGGCTTCCCCGACGGCAAAGGACTGCCCGAAATAAACCTGTCCACCACAAGCGGCTATCTTGATTTGTGCAAGTACATACAGCAGCAGCTGGCGCTGATAGGGATCAACATAAAACTCGACGTGAATCCGCCTGCGGCCCTGCGTGAACAGATGGCACAGGGCAAAAGTCCGTGGTTCAGAGGGTCGTGGATTGCCGACTACCCCGATGCAGAGAACTATATGACACTGTTCTACAGCGCCAACCACTCGCCCAACGGCCCCAACTACACGCATTTCACATCGTCCAGATTCGACAGGCTATACGAAAGGGCACTGAAAGAGACCGACGAACAAAAACGCCGACAGATGTATCGTGCGATGGACTCACTGGTTATGGACGAGGCGCCGGTCATAGTGCTATACTACGACCAGATACTTCATTTCACGCATAAAAACATCAGCGGAATGCGCACCAACGCGATGAATGCCCTCGACCTAAGGTTCGTAAAGAAAGAATAGAAAAAGCGCCACTGGCGGCTTATCGCAAGCCCTTTCGCCGCCAGGTCCTTTGCAACCGAGCCGCTATACAAAAAGATTCAGAACTATTTTTCCCAGAAGCGCGAGGTGATGTCGTGCATTTTGCCGTTCTTGATGCGGTAGAGGCGCTGGTTGGTGCGGTGACTGCGAAGCGACCCAAGGTGTGCCAGATACGGCCCCAACTTAATGTAATCGAAGTTTTTAAGGTTGGCTGCAGGCGACAATAGCGAGCGGCCGCTGTACCAAGCAGTATGCAGCTCGCGGTGCTTTGAGCGCAGATGCTGCATCAAGTTGTTCACCTCGTCGGGGATAGCGTCGCCGCCCATCAGCGCCACACAGGTGATATTGTTTCTGTATCGGGCGATGAGGTCATCGAGGGCCGTCTCGGTAAGAGGCTGTCCCACATCGTTCCACAGGTACTGCGAGTGGCATCCCGGGCAATGGCAGGGACACCCCGTAAGGTTGATGGCCAGCGCCACCTCGTCGGGCACCTCCTGGAATACTATGTCGCTGTTCAGATATTTAAGCATTCTGTTCCTCTACTCTTGCATAGTGGCGACGCGCCGCCTCCTCCTGACGTGGCATTGAGAAGTTGCTTACACGTTTCAAATAGCCGATAATGCGCGTCATATAGTCAACATTCTTCGAGTGGCACACAGGGCATTCGTGCAGATAGCGCTTGTCAATATGGCCACAGTCGTTGCATATAGTGTTGGGAATGTTGAATGTAAAGTAGTTGCATCCCTCTTTGGCGGCCACGTGGAGCAACTGCAAATACTGCTCCTGCGACAAATGCTCCTCAAGGTTGCAGTGCAGTGCGCTACCGCCCGTCAGATGCTCAATGTACGGCGTGCCGTGCAGACGGAACTTCTCAAGAACCGAAATCGACGGGTCCTCAACGATATAGAAGTAGCTGTTGTAGCAGTCGCGCGGCACGAAATAGCCATCCTCGCGGTCCCATTTGGCGTGCTTGACACCCACGTTCTCGGCAGGAATCATCTCGCAGTTGAACATAACCTCCTTGGTGCGGTACTCCTTGTTCTTCTTCTCCACAAGGCCAAGCACAGTCTGCACAAAGTTCCTGTAATTAGGATTGTCGTTGATTGTCAAACCCATAAACTCGGCCGCTTCAACCAAACCGTTAACACCGATAGTGAGATACTGGCGGGCAATGTTGATATAGCCGGCATCGAACAGCGGCAGCATACCGTGGGCGGCAAGGTCCTTCAGATTCTCATTGTAGGCCAGCTGCACCTTGTGGCAAAGGTCAATGATATCGGTCAAGAACTCCTTGTAATCCATCTTGTTGTTGACGGCATACTGTATGCAGCGGTTAAGGTTGATGGTCAGCACGCTCTTCGAGCCTGTCGAGACGCCGCCGGCGCCAAGCGTATAGCTGAAACCGTTGTCGGTAATTTCGTTGCGCAGACGGCAGCAGCTGCTGAGCGAGTCGGCATTGTCGCTCATATAAGTGAAGAAGCTGTGGCCCTCGGCATACATCTCGGCCGTAAAGTTAGCCATATCGGGGTCGACCATCTCGCCGTTCCTGCTCAGAAGGGCCATAGTCTCGACGGGGAATGTCAGCACCGTCTTGGTGCGCTCGGCGTTGAACCAGCGCATAAAGCGCTTCTGCAGCCATTTGAGACCCTCCCAGTCGGGAGCCGAGCCGTCTGGGAAGCGGAACTCACCGAAAAGGCTTTCAAAATAGGGCTTGTCGTAATAGGCTATGTTCCAGAACACTGCCTGATAGTTGCGGGCGCCGGTAGGCTGGTTGAGCGTATAGACAATCTGCTCAAAGCAGTCGGTAACAACCTTGTCGAGCGTGCGTTTCTTGAGGCTGAGGTCCACCACCTCGTCGGCACGCTTGTAGTAGTCCAGGCCGTAGTCCTTGCCGATAAAGTAGTTGAGATACATCAGGAATTCAGGTGTTGCGCAGGCCCCGCTAAGCATACTGCTCACCATAAAGACCATATTGACAAAGCCGCCGCAGAACGACTTGAGGTTGGTCGGAGCCGTCGAGTTGCCGCCAATCGACGCCGTACCGCCCAGCAGCCACGGATACATAGTGATGCTTGCGCAATAGTTGGCCAACGACGTCTCGTCGTTCTTGTAGATAAAATGATGGGTAAGCAAATCTATATACCTGTCGGACAACTCCTTGCCATACATCTGCTTGATGCGGTCGGTAAGCAGACGGCGGTTGAGGCGGATGAAGTTCGACTTGGGCAGCTCGCCTATCAGGGTGGCAATATTCTTGTGCTCCACGTTGGCATTGGCGTCATACTTGGAGCCAGTGGCTGCGTTGGCAGCGTCGCAATAATCGGCCAGGAACTTGAGTTTTTCCATCGTCTCGCGGTCCTCGGTGTGACGCTGGCGATAGAGCATAAAGCTCTTGGCCACACTATAATATCCCTCCTTCATCAGAGCCACCTCGACTTGGTTCTGGATCTCCTCCACCGTGATGCCATTGTGGATGTCAAGGTGCGAGAGAATCTTTGAGAGCGAACCGAGGTCGACAGGCTGTTCCACAGAATTGAAGGCCTTGATGATGGCGTTCATAATCTTGTCGAGCGAGAAACGGTCGGCATTCCCGTCTCGCTTGGTGATTGTCAGAATATTGCTATTGTCCATAATGTGTTTTTGCTTACTTGTTTCAGTTTGCAAAATTACTACAAATAGCCTTACACTCCAAATAAAGTTCTTAACTTGGGCTGTTGATAATTCCCGAAACACAGCAGAAACGCCTGTGGCAGACTACTCTTCGGAGATCGAGGAGACAAACCGTCGATAGGCCGAGAAGGTGTTGGCCCGCGACAGGAAACCGAGGTAGAAGCCTTCGTCGTCGATAACTATCAGGTTGTAGCGGTTGCCCACCTGGAACTTGTTAACCACGTCGGACGGCGGGTCGCTGATGCGCACAATGTCGCCTTCCGAAAGCGGATGCATCAGGTCTTCGACCGGGGTGGTGTCGTACAGCTCGGGCTGGAAGATGATATGCCGCACGTCGTCGAGCAGTATGACGCCCATAAACTTGTCGTCATTGCTCAGGACAGGGAAAACGTTGCGTTTCGAATACTTGATGGCTTCCACCAGCTCGCGCAGCTTGTCCCCCTCGCGCACAATGACGAAATTGGTCTCAATCAGCTTGCGCATATCCATCAGCTGCCAGGCCGAAGTGTCCTTGTCGTGCGTCAGCAGGTCGCCTTGCGCCGCCAGCTTGCGGGCATAGATGGAATGCCTCTCGAAGGGCGACACGCACAAGTAGGTCACCGACGAAGCCACCAGCAGCGGCACCATAAGCGCATAGCCGCCGGTAATCTCGGCAATCAGGAAGATGGCCATAAACGGCGCGTGCATCACGCCGGTCATCACCGCCGCCATACCGACAAGGGCGAAATTGGCCGTCGACTGCTCAGGAAAGCCCAACTGATTGGAAAGCATACAGACAAAATAGCCCGACATACCGCCGACGATAAGCGACGGGCCAAAGGTGCCGCCCACGCCGCCGCAGCCTATGGTGGTGGCCGTGGCCACAGCCTTCATCAGTATCAACACCAGCAGATAGGCAAGGACCATCCAATTGTTATCGCTCAGCGAAGAGAAAATGCTGTGCTCGAACAACATCCGGTCGCTGCCGTTCAGCAGTTCGGTCAAGAACGCATAGCCCTCGCCGAAGAGCGGCGGGAAAAGGAATATCATCACGCCCAGCGCCACACAGCCGATCGTCGCTCGACGCGACTGGCTGCGCCTACGGCCGAACCACTCCTCCACACGGTCTGTGATGCGAAGAAAATAGAGCGACACAGCGGCACAGAAAACGCCAAGCACAATATAATAAGGTATCTGCGACAGGCCGACCTCGCCAACGACACTGAAAGCAAACTGCAAATCGTTGCCCATCAGGAAGTAAGCCACCGTCGAAGCGCTGACCGCCGAAAGCATCAGCGGCAAGATCGACGTGGCCGTCATATCGAACATAAACACCTCAATCACAAACAGAACGCCGGCTATCGGGGCCTTGAAGATGCCAGCGATGGCACCCGCGGCGCCGCAGCCAAGCAGCAGCTTGACATCGTGGGTGCTGAGCCGGAAGAAACGGCCTATATTTGAGCCTATGGCGCTGCCCGTCGAGGCTATCGGCGCCTCAAGTCCCACGCTGCCGCCGAACGCCACGGTGAGCGTCGACGCCACCATCGACGAATACATATTGCGCGCCGGCAGAACGCCGCCCTTGCGCGACAGCGACAGCAGCACCGTGGGCAGGCCGTGGCCTATCTGCCCCTTGACAACATAGCGCACAAAGAGTATCGTGAGCAATATTCCGATAGTGGGATAGATAAGAATCAGCAAGTTGCCACCAACGAACGTAGGTATGTTGAATCCCAGCAGCCAGTGATTGGTGACGTGCACAAGAGTCTTGAGCAGCACAGCGGCAAGGCCCGACAGCCCTCCGACGACGACACTGAGTATCAACAGGAAGCCCCTGTCGCTCAAATGGCGCATCCTCCACACAATGAAATCCCTGTATAAACGTTTCCAATCCACTATCCTACAGATACTTATAAAGAATACAACTTGCAATAAGAAACAGCAAAGATACACTTTTTATGCAACACGGCAAAATTTTTCCCGAAAAGACGCAATTTTTGCCACAAAATCCCTCATCGCACTCAACTCCCAACTCACTGCCCAGACACCTACTGACGCTGAAAGCGTCACCGCTCAATAACCCCAGGTCGCCCTGCGACCTGGGGAAGGAGGATATGCGGTGTCGAAAGCACTCTGAAAGAGTGCCCCTTACCTGTTGGGCGACCCTTTCTGGGTCGTATTATCCTTCCCGATATCATATTCCGTGGGTACTACGCACCCACGGTTATTGAGCGTCAACCCTTTCAGGGTTTCAGATTGGCATTATTCTCAACTCCACGATTGGTCCCTCCCACTCTACTCTCACTCCCCATTCACTGTCACATTGATGCATTCCCACACATCCTCATTTCCCATTTCCCTTCTTTTGCCCCATTCACTCCCCTCTCACTTCCACATTAACGCATTCCCGCATTTCCACATTCAGCATCCACATCCCTTGGGACAGGCAGGGATGCCTGCGTCCCCGACAATATATGTACAATACTTGTACAATATATGTACAATTGGTAAACGTACAAATATTGTACAAGTATTGTACATATATTGTACAACGAACGGAGTTGGTGCCTTAAAGACTTAAGGATGAGGCAGTTACGGTACAAGCCTACAATCAGGCCAATCTTTTGAATATCAGTGCATTGACTCAAAACGGCACTTTTCGGTGCTTTTTTGAGGGGTAAAATAATATCCGGCGGGATTTTGCGTTATACGATGAAACAATAACAAAATTTGAAATGAAAAGGAGTATAGTTTTGATTGGAGTGTCGGCGATGTTGTTCTCGTCGTGCGTGACACTCGGCAAATACGACGCGCTTGAGACGAAGAACGCTCAGTTGCGCCGCGACTACAACACCACCCAGAGCGAGCTTAGCGACCTGCGCGACGAGAACGCGCAGCTGCAGCGCCAGAACCAGTCGCTCAGCACTGAGATAACAGACCTTACCGACATCCGCAACCGTCAGAACGACAGCATCAAAGACCTGAAACGCCAGATGGTGAATATGCAGATGGGCTTCGACACCGTGGTGGAGAACTACAACCAGCGCATTACCGGTCAGAGCCAGGACCTTACGCGCGCCAACAACCTGCTGGCGGCACGCACCAAGGAGCTGGCCGAGAAGGAAGCCGCCTTCAACGCCAAGGAGGAGGCTTTCAAGGCCAAAGAAAACGAGCTGCGCGTCAAACAGACCGACCTTGAGAAAAAGGAGGCCGACGCACGCAAGGCCCTGGCAGCCAAGGAACAAGAGCTTGAAAACCTGCGCTCGTCGCTTAACAACGCCTTGGTGGGCTTCGCCGACAAGGGCCTCAACGTCGAGACGCGCGACGGCAAGGTCTACGTATCAATGGAGAGCAAGCTGCTGTTTCCGTCGGCCAGCTGGACCGTGTCGAAAGAAGGCGTCGACGCACTGAAGACGCTGGCCAAAGTGTTGGAACAGAGCACCGACCTCAACATTATGGTTGAAGGACACACCGACAACGCAGCCTATAAAGGCAGCACGGCCGTGAAGGACAACTGGGACCTCAGCGTGATGCGCGCCACATCGATAGTGAAACTGCTGCTCCAGTACGGCCCCGGCATCGACCCGGCCCGCATCGAGGCCTGCGGCCACGGCGAGTTTGCCCCCAAAGTGGCCAACGACACACCCGCCAACAAAGCCCTCAACCGCCGCACCGAAATAATCCTCACCCCCAAGATGAGCGACATCCTCAACCTGCTGGGAGAGTGAACTGAGCGGAAAGCGGAAAGCGGAAAGCGGAAAGCGAGGCTAAC
>CAJOMZ010000042.1 GCA_905236645.1 uncultured Bacteroidales bacterium | reverse complement strand
ATATGTACAATACTTGTACAATACTTGTACAATTGGTAAACGTACAAATATTGTACAAGTATTGTACATATATTGTACAACGGACGGAGTTGGTACCTTAATGCACTGATAATGAAGCGCTGTTTTCGAGGCGAAAATGGCGTTTCGGCCCGAAGCGGCATTTTCGGGGTCTGATGAAAAGGCTTTTTTTTGGCCGGTGCTGTGTCGGATTCGGATTTTTTTGTATATTTGCATTCTCCATACAATGCGATTGTGTGGTGTATTGTGTTGTATAATAAATTATTAATTGTAAATCATATTGTAAAATGAAACTTAAATCGTTAGTATTGGCACTGGCTCTTGTGGCCATTATGCCTTTCACAGCCCGCGCCGACGAGGGTATGTGGCTGCTGTCGCTCATCGGCAAGAACTATGCCGATATGCAGAAGGCAGGTTTTAAACTTACTGCTGAGGATATCTACAGCATCAACCAGAACTGTATCAAGGACGCCATTGTGGGCCTCGGCAACGAGGGCAGCCCCTTCTGGCACTTCTGCACGGGCGAGATTATCTCGGACCAGGGCCTGATGTCGACCAACCACCACTGTGGCTATGGCAAGCTGCAGGAGCATTCGACCGTGGGCCACGACTATCTGCGCGACGGCTTCTGGGCTTACAGCAAGGACCAGGAACTGCCCAACCCGGGCCTGACGGCCTCTATACTGGTGCGTATGGAGGATGTGACCGACGAGGTCAAGGCCGCCCTGAGCGACGATATGAGCGAGAGCGAGCGCGCACGCGCCATCAAGGAGGTGAGCGACCGCATAGCCAAGAAAGCTGTGGAGGGCACCATCTACGACGCCCAGGTGAAGCCGATGTTCAACGGCAACCAGTTCTTCCTCTTTATCCACGTCATCTACAAGGACGTGCGCCTTGTCGGTGCGCCTCCTTCGTCGATGGGTAAGTTCGGCGGCGACACCGACAACTGGTCGTGGCCGCGCCACACGTGCGACTTCTCGATGTTCCGCATCTACACTGCCCCCGACGGCAACCCCGCCGAATATTCGGATGTCAATATCCCTCTGAAACCGAAGCACCACCTGCCCGTCAGCAACCGCGAGCTGAAGGACGGCGACTTCGCTATGGTTATGGGCTTCCCCGGCACCACCGACCACTTCCTGACCAGCTATGGCCTGGAGGAGACTATGAACATCACCAACAAGCTGCGCTATGAAATCCGCACCGTGAAGATCAACATCCTTCGCGAGGAGATGGCCGCAAGCCAGGAAACCAAGATCAAATATGCTTCGAAGTATGCCAGCTGCTCCAACTATTGGAAGTACAGCAACGAGCAGAACAAGGCCCTGAAGAACCTCAACACTATGGGCGTGAAGAAGGACATAGAGCGCACCTACAGCGTCTGGGCACAGGGCCGCGACCCGAAGTATGCCGAGGCTCTGCCGCTGATCAAGAAGGGCTATGCCGCCCGCGCACCCTATATGTCGGCCATCTCTTACCTTAGCGAGGGCTTGCTGCAGGGGCCGGAGCTGCTGCTCCAGGGCTTCCGCGTGGGCCGCACGCTTGAGACGTACAGCGATCCCAAGTTCGCTGACAGGAAGGATATGATCAACGAGCGCATCAATGCCGACGCCGAAGAGTTCTACAAGGACTACAACGAGGCTACCGAGAAGCGCCTGATGGCTGCCCTGATGGAGTATGTGTACCGCAATATGGAGATGCAGTTTATGCCGCAGTTCCTTGTGGACGCCGACAAGAAATACAAGGGCAACTTCGAGAAGTATGTCGACGATATGTTCGCCAAGTCGGTTTTCGCCAACAAGGAGGCTTTCGGCAAGTTTATGCAGAAACCCGATATGAAGAAGCTTGCCAAGGATCCCGTCTACCTTGCCGGCAAGGGTGCCTATGAGAAATATATGGAGGTGCGCTCGATGATACCCAAAGAGAGTGCCGATGGCCTGCAGCGCGGCATCCGCAACTTCACCGACGGCATTCTGCAAATCAACAAGAACAGCAAGCTGATGAGCCCCGATGCCAACTCGACCATCCGTCTGACCTACGGCAACGTGAAGGCCTACGAGCCGCGCGACGCTGTGGCCTACAGCTACTACACCACCCTGAAGGGCGTTATCGAGAAGGAAGACCCGACCAACAGCGAGTTCATCGTCCCCGAGCGCCTCAAGAACCTCTACAATGCCAAGGATTTCGGCCCTTACGCCAACAGCAAGGGCGAGCTGGTGACCTGCTTCGTCACCAACAATGACATCACCGGTGGCAACAGCGGCAGCCCTGTTATGGACGCCGAGGGCAACCTCATCGGTCTGGCCTTTGACGGCAACAGCGAGGCTATGAGCGGCGACATCGACTTCGAGGAGAATCTGCAACGCTGCATCTGCCTCGACAGCCGCTACTTCCTCTGGGTCGTCGACAAGTATGCAGGTGCCAAGAACCTCATCGACGAAATGACGATAGTCGAATAAAGATATTTTGACTTTCAAGTGGATAGGGCGACGGCGCTGGCTGTCGCCCTTTTGTTTTGCCAAAATGTTGGAATGTTTAAAATAATTTGTATATTTGCACTTGATATTATATGTAACAATAAACGCTATTATGTTTACAATTAAACGATTACCTATTTCTTTCGTAGTTCTTTCGGCCTGTGTTTCACTTCTGGCGGCCTGCCAGAAGGATGACGCTGAGCGCTTGCGCATTGAGGCCGAACCTTTCAGAGGCGACAGCAAGGCTGTTGTGGACGGCCTCGGCTCGGCCTGGCAAGAAGGCGATGAGATTTTGTTCAGCAATGGCGTCACTAAGTCGGTAACGATTGAAGGCGACCATTTCTACGTCAGTTCGGATGGTATTGCTTCGGGGCTGGCGGCAGTCTACCCTGCCTCGATAGTGGACGACGGCACGGTGACGCTGCCTGCCGACTATCAGTACCGCACCGATGGCGCTGGCCATCAGGTGATTGATTTTCCGCTGGCGGCATACTATGACGGCACGGGCGGCCTGCTCTTCAAGCATCTTACTGGCGGCCTGTTCTTTACCGTCGCCAACAATACGGGAGCAACGGTGAAACTGGACCGCATAACGGTTGAAAACGAGACCTTCTATATGAACGGCGCGACACTGCCGTTGGGCAGCATAGACGCAGCGTTCCTGGCTGGCGACCGCGTGTTCACCACTGCCGGTGACGATGTTGACCGCAAGCGGGTGTCGCTGCTGTTCAACGACGGCTTGGAGCTGGCCAACGGCGCAAGCCGGCGGGTGCTGGTACCGGTGCCGGCCTTTGCCACCGACGCGGCTTTCACGGTTACGGTATATGCCCACAACGGCACGGTGAGCTGCTTCCACTTCGACCAGACGCAGACGGGCGGACACGTGAGCCATATAGCAGCGTCGCAGGCCGGCTTTGCCAACATATCGCTGGGCAACGTGCAGAATGCGCAGCCCTTCGAGGGCGACGGAACCAGCCTGTCGCCTTATCAGATTTACACCAAGGAGGACTACAAGCGTATGGTTGACAGCGTCAACGGCGCCAGCGCCACCACCTATCGCAATAAATACTACGACATTGCGGCAGACATAGATATGGACGGCGAGACGGTCGACGGTCTGCGCGGTTTTGCCGGCGTGATAGACGGCAAAGGCCATACCATAAGCAATGTATGCTTCGGGAACGGAGCCGGTACGGACCTTGGTATGATTTCCACGACCTATAATGAAGCCCACGATACTGTTCGCAACCTTACGCTTGACTATGTAAGTTTCACTGCCGGTGGTAATTATGTGGGTGCCTTTGTTGGCAACGGATATGTGAACAGGCCTTATCTTGTATTGCTCAACTGCCATTTGGGGCGTATTGAATATAACACTTTTGCATCCACAGCCACAGTAGGAGGCTTGGTCGGCTATATACATAACTATAATAATATTGGCTCTGCAATGTTAGAAGGTTGCAGCATAGAACAGGCAATCTCGCTGACTTCTGAGCAGACTTCGTCGTGTACAAATCTGACTTTCGGTGGCTTGGTGGGAAATCCTGCCATATCAGCCCTGCCGTTTGGCGTGACAGACTGCGAGGTCAATGCCGACATCACCATATATGCTCCTGCGGCAAGAGTGACTGCAGGTGCAGTGGTCGGGACTGACGGAAGCACGTCAACCTACAGCAATGTTACTGTAAAAGCCGGTACAACAATCACTGTGACAGGTAAAGACCAAATAAGTGTCGGTGCATTGAATGGAATAGGCAGTGGCCAAACCACTTCGTTTATAAACTGCTCAGCCCAGTCAATTGCAATAGTTGGAACCACTGTTTCTTCTGGCACGAGTTGGCTTGGTGGCCTGCTGGGACAAGGAACCTCCTCTAATTCGAGGATGTATAATAATTGTACTGTCAGTGGCCGCATAACCCTCACCAAAGGCAGCGCAGCTGCCAACAGCTACTTGGGAATGGTGTCGGGCAATGGTGACGTGAGAACCCATTGGAACGATACGGACCGTGGCAACAGCGCTTCAGTGATGCTGACTGTCACCAACGAGGGCAGCTCTAATGACCATCTCGGCAATGTATACGGCAATCAGGGCGATTACACACCATCCAAATAATGACGAATATGAAAACATCTAAGCAGCAATACACAGCACCGGAACTGACGGTTGTGCAGTTCAGAGTGGAGCAGGGCTTTAACGCCAGCGGCACTCCGTTAGAGGGTTTTATGCAGTTGTTTGATATTGATTATGAGGAACGCAGCCAGGAGACGTGGAGCGAACACTCGACGTGGAACTCGGATGGCGATAACTTCTTCTAATCGCTGCATCGCAGCTGCCAGAAGGCCACGGAGGCCGCTGCGGCGACGTTGAGCGAGTCGACGCCGCGTTGCATCGGTATCATTGCCACATAGTCGCAGGCCTCGATAACTTCTTTTGACAGGCCGTCGCCTTCGGTGCCCATCACGATGGCCATCCGGTCGATGTGCTGCAGGGTAGGGGAGGCAATGCTTACGGCCTTGTCGCTCAAGGCCAGGGCCACCGTCTTGAAACCTAACTCTCGCAGTGTGGAGACGTAATTCGTCCGCCCCACAGCGTCGTTTTCCGTTTTCAGCTTTCCGCTTTCCGTTTTCCGCTCCACTAAAAATGTCCACGGCATCTGGAAGACGGTGCCCATACTGACGCGGACACTTCGGCGGTTCAGCGGGTCGCAGCAGGTGGGCGTTAGCAGCAGTCCTTCGATGCCCAAGGCTGTGGAGGCACGGAAGATGGCACCGGTGTTGGTGGAGTTGACCACGTTGTCCAGTATGGCTATGCGGCGCTTGCCTCGGCACACATCCTCGACGGTTGGCAGCTGGGGCCTACGCATTGCGCAAAGGAAGCCGCGTGACAGTTCATAGCCAGTGAGTTGTGCAAGCACTTCGCGCTCGCCGGTGTAGACGGGTATGGCACTGCCGTTTCCTATAAGGGGCGCGATTTGCTCGTCTATATATTTGCGCTCGGCGAGGAACGAGAGGGGCTCGAGGCCTGCTGCCAGCGCTATGCGCACCACTTTGAGGCTCTCGGCAATGAAAATGCCCTTTTCGGGCTCAAGGCGGTTGCGCAGCTGCGACTCCGTAAGTCGCGCGTAGACATCCAGTTCGGGCTGGTTGAGGTCGGTGATATGGATGATATTCATAGTTGCAAAGATAGTCTATTTTTGAAAAACGGGGGCTTTCCCAGCCCTTTTTTGCACTCTTTCCGCTACGGCCGGCTAAAATGTTGTCGCTTGTAAGTGGTTGAACATTAATGGGGAAAAGGGCTTTTTGTTTTATTTTCGGAAAATAATTTTGCCAGTATCGGAAAATGTAGTATTTTTGCAAACGTATTTAAAGGGAATAAATAAATCAAGGTCGTTTGGCCGAGGGGCTAGGCACAGGTCTGCAAAACCTGCTACTCCGGTTCAAATCCGGAAGCGACCTCCGAAATGCAGACTCGGCAATAATGTCGGGTCTTTTTTTATCATTATGCGCTACAGATACATTATTATCGGGTTGTTGTTGGCGGTTATGGCTGTTGGCTGCGGGCATCGCGAGGTGGCTGTCGACGCGCTGCTGCGGTCGAAGGTCGATGCCCTGAACAAGGCTGCCTTCAAGAGCCGTTATGACGACGCGCACCGTAGCGAACGCTATGCGCGCCGTGCGCTGGCATACATCAACGACAGTCTGCCCGGCTATGCCGACGGGCGGCTGCGCGCGTGGAACAACATCGCCACGTCTTACTATAACCGCGCCGTGCACGACTCGGTGTATGTCTATGTCGATTCGGTGCTTATGTTCGACGGCTCCACGGCCAATGGCGAGGTCGAACAGGCGTTGGCCAAGTTGCTGAAGGCCCGCACGCTGCAACGCCACTGCGACATAGCAGGGTCCTACCAGCTGCTTTACGACATAGAGCAGTCGGGACTGCTTGACAGCAAGGAGGACGGGCTGCTTTACAATCTGGCACGCAGCGAGTTCTATATCACCACCACCACGCTCAACTATCACTACCGCAACAGGTCGCAGTACGAGCAGGCCGAGTTGCTGACTGAGATGGAGGCGCGACGGGCCGAGCTGCGGTGCGACTACTCGGAGGATATGTCGTTCAACTACGCTTTGGCCTACGGCTATCACTCGCTGTGCGTCGACACAGCTATGCAGTCGCACTATCTGGGCAAGGCGCTGTACTATTGTATGGAGAACTTGCGCATTCTCAACGACAGCCTGCGCTACAACACCTACCATCTGGGTAACACCTACCAGCTGATAGGGTTTATGTTGTGGAACGCCAATCTCCAGCCCGCCAGCTGGCAGCAGAACGACGACCGTCTGAACGAGATGTGCGACTATGTGCTCGATGCTTTCGGCTTCGACGCCTATGCAGGCATCCCCGAAACCGCCTCGGTCTATCATCTGTTGGCCTTCCCTTTCTTGAGCGAGGCGACATCGTTGTTCTTCCTTCACGACGACCCCTACCAGCGGCTTGGCGCTGTGGTCGCCACGGGCCGCTACTGTATGGCCCACGGCGATACGATAATGGCTCGCACCTACTTCAACGAGGCGCTTATTGACACCACAATGCTCGGCGTCGCACCGAAGTTTGAGGCTATGCTCTACGAAGGCCTCCTGACCTCGGGGATGGCCAAGGACAACGAAGAGGTGACGGCCTGGACGCGCAAGGAACTGGAACTGCTCAACTTCATCAAACAGAATGAGAAAGCCGACTTCCTGCTGCAGCAGGAACTGGCCAAGGTCAGCCAAGACCGAGTGGCGTATATGGTGTTCTCGCTGGTGCTGCTGTTGCTGGCATTGGCACTGCTGGTCACGCTGCTGCTGCTGCGCCGCCGCACCAAGGCCCTGCAGCGCGAGACTGCCCAGCTGCAGGCCGCCAAGCAGAAAGACGTGGAGCGTATAGCCAACGTCGAGACCTGCCTGTCGGTGCTGCGCCACGACATCACTCCGTTCATCTCCTACCTGCAGAACGAGCACCTGCCCGACGAACTGAAGCGCGAGGTGACAGGACAGTTGATACGCACTTTCGAGAACATCAAGAACTGGACCAACCTCTCCATCCCTACTGGACTGCAGTTCCGCTGCAGCGTGGTGCCGTTGCAGGAGGTGTTCGACAGCGTCTCGCACAGTGTCAACAACTTCCGCGCCCAGACCGTGTCGCTCGCTTTCCAGCCTACGACGCTCTCTGTGCACGGCGACCGCCTGCTTCTCGAAATACTGCTCCGCAACCTGACGAACAACGCCATCCAGTACACCGAGCGGGGCTCCGTCACGGTGTCGGCGCAAATATATGGCGACGACAACCGCTTTGTGTGCGTCACGGTGCGCGACACAGGGCGGGGAATGAGCGATGAAGAGCAGGAAAACCTGTTCCGCGCCGACAAGCGAATCAACGCCGCCAATGCCAAAGAACAGGGCTACGGCACCGGTTTCGGCCTGATTCTGTGCCGCTACATTATCAAGAAACACGACGACAATACGCTACGTGGATGCCGCATCTGGGCCGAGAGCGAGCCAGGCAAAGGCTCCGCCTTCCACTTCCTGGTCCAAGCAGCCAAATAACCCTACCCACTCAGACCATCAAACCCTACAACCCTCCCACAATGGACGACAAGATAACAGTAATGATAGTGGACGACGAGCCACTCATCAGAAAGGCAATAAAATATGAGCTCAATGAGCGGCACGAGACCGTAGACTGCCGTATGGACGACGACGGCCACGTGCAAAGCAAGGAGATTGAAGTCCTCGACACCTTCGCCAGCGGGCCGCAGCTCTTTGCCGCCCTCAACGACCCGCAGCGCCCGCGCCCCGACTATCTGCTTGTGGATATGGAGTTCCAGGGCGAGCCCACAGGGGGCATCGCCATCACCGACCGCATACGGCGGCAGTACAAGACCATACTCGGTAAAGATATCAAAATCATCATCCTTTCCGGACGCTTCGACAACCCGTTGCAGAGCGAGACCAACCGCCAGCAGAGGCTCAAGGACATAGGCGGAGTGGTCTTCGAGGCCTTGCGCAAGGGCGCCAACGCTTTCGTTAGCAAAAACGCCACAGGCGGCTTCTCCATCGAGAATATCCTCCGCGCCATCGAAAGCCTGGAGCGCGGCGAAGAGTACTACTTCAACTACCCCGTGATGCTTACCCTCAAGGAGGCCGCCGAACTCTACTTTGACCGGGAGTGCCACGCGCCTCTCGACGAGCCCGTCAGCGACGAGGAACGAGAGATACTGCTGCTCGAGGCCGCCGGCTGCACGGCGCAGGAAATAGCCCAGCGCCTCTCTCGGTGGGCCGAGACCGACAAATCGGTGCAGGACAAACAGAAAGAGCTCTCCCGCAAGTTCGGCATCGTCAACAAGTCGGGAGCCCGCATCGCCAAGGCCCTGCAATACCACGTCATCGACGCCGCCGACATCAACTACCTGAAAAGAATCTGAAGCATATTTCGGTTTGGCATCATATAGGGGGGCACGGATAGTTTCCCCTGCGCCGTTTACTTTTGTTCTGTCACTTGATTCAGGTGACTTTTCCATAAAACCCAAACAGTTTCAAATGCAGAAGTAAACAATAATTTAAAATTGTTCACAAAACTGTGAATTGTTGCTGCTTTGCATTGGATATGTGGTATTTATTATAGAATAGAAACATAGAAACTGCTCGCCGTTTTATACTTATCAAGAACTTTATTTTGTCAATTTGAAAAATATGCGTATTTTTGCACTCGCAAACTGCAAGAAATAGTTTGCCGAGAAAGATGCATTTTCGCCTTATCCGACAGTGTGGAACTGGACACTTCACAACTGATAGTATTTGAAGGATAAGGGTGAAATGATGTTTCCTGCGGTTAAATATGTAAACATTTACATATCGTGGGGCAATTCATTGAACCTTTATTTGAATACTATAGGGAGTCCAGCCCTCACACTGAAATATGGGAGAATGGATGGCTCCACTTTCTTCGTTGTGTATTATTTGTCTTAGGGCCGAGATATTTAAAACCGACGGGGCGATGGTATATAACCGCCAGATAAACAAATGAAGAAGCGTAAAATGTTTTTGATCGCATTCCTCGCTGTATCTTGCATTCTTTTGAGTTCCTGCTTTAAAGGCGAAAAATGCTGGTGCGAAGGAGAATACATTGGGTATGTGGATGACTGCTACACGGCCTGCTTTGGTGACAAATGAGATTAAACGCTTTTAAATGATATCCCTCTGCTATTTCAGACGAATATGGTAGAGGGTATCATTTTACTTAGGTGATTGAATGATAAAAATAAAAGTTGTCTTTATAGGCATTCTTATCGTCTGTGTAAGCGCAGATAGCCTTGCTGCACAAGAATACAGTTCCGCGGCACGTGACTACATCGGACTGTTCAGTGGGTCGCTGCGTTCGAGCTGCCCGATGTACCCTTCGTGTTCACGGTACGGGATGATGGTATTTGAGGACTATCCATTCCCTGTAGCAATGGCGATGATGTCTGACAGGATGCTGCGATGCGGCAACCATCCGGATTTTTATCCCTCGCTGACGACTGCCGACGGAAGTGCGCAGATGCTTGACTTTCCGCCAACAAGGTACGAGACAGGTGTGCAGCTCTGTGCCACACTCCACGATGTGGCGGCCGAAACGATTGTACCCAAAGATTCTGTGTCCAAGGCTCTCCAATTCATCAATCATCTTGTAAACCAGCACTGCTACGCAAGCGCATTGCTCGAGATAGACCGTCTGCTGTATTTCGACACATCTTTTTTGTATGAACCGGCATTGTACATCAACAAGATGCGGTGTCTTGAAGGGCTGCAACAGTATTCCGACGGCTTGCTGTTCTACGAACAGAACATCCCCGGCCAAATCAAATCCAACTACAAAATAATGTACACCGCTGCACACCTTTACGATTTGGTTGGCGACTATACGAGGGCAATCGATGTCTTTGCAATGTCGGCCTTGTGCTGGGACAGCAACGAAGTGAACCCTTTCGGAGAGTTGGCGGTCCTGTACGCCAAAGTGTCGCTCTACGACGAGGCGCGGGCATCGTTGGAAAGGAAGCTTGCCGTCGACGGTGATGTGAAAGCTTTTGCCGCAAGCAATCTCGTCCTTGCAGAACAGGAATCGGCCAAACGCAAAGACCCCACTGCGGCAATGCTGCTCGGCATTGTCCCCGGTGCAGGCTATCTCTATGCCGGGCAGTCGGGCAGCGCGCTCACGGCGTTGCTAACCAATGGACTGCTGGCATACGCAACCTACACATCGTTCAAAACAAAAAACATCGGACTTGGCATATTGACAGGACTGTTCTCTGCGTCGTTCTACATAGGCAACATCGCCGGCTCGGGCCGCAGCGCCGAGCGCTACAACGACAAAATCAAGCGTGATGCTATCGGAAAATTAAGACAAATCATTCCATTTTATTATTAATCTTAAAATCTTAAATTATGTTTACAAAAAGTTTAAAGTCAAAAATCGGCTCTCTCGCCGTGGTCGCGGCGATGGTTTGTTTCTGTGTCTCGTCATCTTCTGTGGCGGCTCAAACCAAAGAAATAACAATCAAGGCCGGAACGCCCATCGAGGCTACAACAATGTATGAAATCAACTCGAAAACCCATCCTGTCGGCACTATCGTAGAACTCAAACTGTTGAATCAGGTAATGGTCAAGGGGCAGGTCGTCATTCCCGCTGGCTCTACAATCAAGGGCAGGGTGACGCAGTGCAAAAAGCATTCAATCTTTGGAAACCCCGGCGAAATTGCTATCGACGCAACGACAATCAATGCTGCCGACGGCACTCCAGTTCCTGTGTCGGGACTGATGATGCGAAACGAGGGCAAAAGCCGACTGGGATGGGCTATAATTACCGGCGTCAGCTGTCTGCCGCTTGTGGGCTTTCTGATTCCAGGCCAACAGGGTATAATCCCGGCGGGCGCGCAGTTGTCGGGCAATGTGATGGCTAACACCACAATAACCGTAGACGCCGAAGAATAACAGTGCTTCGTTGTTTTTATATTATGTAGAACAGCGAGTGGCTTTTGACGATGAGGTTTAGATTGTCAGCAGCACTATGTGTTGTCCTGCTTCTTGCTGCGACAAACGCGGCAAAATGCCAGATACGGAATCTGACAGTGACATCCTATGAGATAGTCTCTTGCAATGTCCTTTCCGAGAGGATAACGCTAAACCTAACAATTAAAAACGACTCGACTGATTTCACGATAAAAAGCATTACTGGACTGGTATACAAAAACGGAGCGCCATTGGTTTCGGTCACGGCAGCTAATTTGTATGTGCCCCAAGGCGTATCTACGATTGGCGTGGTGTGCAGTGTGTCACGCTGCAGGTCCGTCTCGTTTTTCAAACTGGTCCAGTGTATGCTTTTGTTCGACATTCTCGACTATTCGGCTGATGTGTCAGCAGCTGTCCAGTATCCGCGTTCTGGAATCCTTTACAGGGAACAGAAGAATGTTATATTGAGTGAAAAAATCACTGTCCGTTAAAATGAAGAGGAGTACTTTTGTTTTCGTCCTTCTTCTTGCATTGCCTGTCTTTTCCATCGCGCAAATCCACGACACCGTTCCTGCGGAAAAATACCCCTCCTCTGGACGTCTCGGATGCATTGGCGATTTCATCTGCAAACGGCTTGATGACAGTTTGAGTGTCTGGCTTTTTCGCAACTATTGGACGGGCAAGGGCGACATTTGGCTTTCTGACGAGCAGTTTGCCGGTGTTGAGGATTGCATTATGAAAATGTGGCAGCCGCTGGAATTCGAGGCCGACTCGCTTCTGCCTGCAGATGCTGTCGGGCGGCAAAGCGTGTCGTTTTATGGTACCAAGTACGGTAACGCCTTTGGCGTTGCAACTGTATATGTAGATGCGCAAAACCGCATTGTCGGCTTTGTCGACACTTACGATTTCGATGCAAAAAAATGGGGTGTCAGACCATTTAAATACGAATTGATGATAAGAATTGTGTCTCTGCTGTCACCGTCAGCCTCGCTGCCTTTCAATGTCTATTACGGGCGCTTGCCGATAGTGTCTTTGCCCGCAGTTTGGCAGTAAAAACAAGGTGATTGGCATTCGATTGCAAAAAAATATTTCCCTGTTTTGGGGGAAATGTGTACTTTTGCACTCTGAAAAACAAAGAACCGAAAACATCAATCAAGCTAAACTGTATGCGTCATCAAGTTGATTTTCTTGTGATTGGCTCGGGTATTGCCGGCCTAAGCTTCGCACTTAAAGTGGCCGAATACGGCAAAGTGTGCATCCTCACCAAAGGCGACGCCTCCGAAGGCTCGACCAAGTATGCGCAGGGCGGCATCGCCGCCGTGATGTACGACACCGACAGCTTCGACAAACACATTGCCGACACCCTCGTCGCCGGCGACGGCATCTGCGACCGCAGTGTCGTTGAAATGACCATCCGCGAGGCGCCACAGCGCATTGAAGAGCTGGTGCGCTACGGCGTGGAATTCGACAAATCGAAGGGTGGCCGTTTCGACCTGCACCGCGAAGGCGGCCATTCGGAGTTCCGCATCCTGCATCACAAGGACAACACCGGCGCCGAGATCGAGCGCGGACTGCTGCAGGCTGTTCGCGAGCATCCCAACATCGAGCTGAAAGAGAACCAGTTTGCCATCGATATCATCACCCAGCACCATCTGGGCCAGCGCGTCACCAAGCACACGCCCGACATCGAATGCTACGGCGTCTACGCCCTCAACACGCAGACCAACGAGATAGACACCTATTTGGCCAAGTTCACCCTGCTCGCCACCGGCGGTATGGGCAACGTCTACACCACCACCACCACGCCCATCATCTCGACGGGCGACGGCGTGGCTATGGTGCATCGCGCACGCGGCGTGCTCAAGGACCTGGAGTTTATGCAGTTCCACCCCACATCGCTCTACAACCCGGCCGAAAAGCCCGCCTTCCTCATCACCGAGGCAATGCGCGGCGCAGGGGCCATCCTCAAGGACAGCAACGGCAAGGAGTTTATGCATAAATACGACAAGCGCCTCTCGTTGGCGCCGCGCGACATCGTGGCCCGCGCCATCGACAACGAGATGAAGCTGGCCGGTGTCGAGCACGTGTGGCTCGATGCCCGCGGCATAGGCAAGCACGAGCTCATCAACGGCTTCCCGACCATCTATGCCAAATGCCTCGAGCTCGGCATCAACATCACCAAGGATATGATTCCCGTGCGCCCCGCGGCCCACTACCAGTGCGGCGGCATCAAGGTCGACACCAACGGCGAAAGCTCCATCCATCACCTCTATGCCGCCGGCGAGTGCTCCTGCACAGGCCTGCACGGTGGCAACCGCCTGGCAAGCAACTCGTTGCTCGAGGCCGTGGTCTATGCCCACAACGCCGCTATGGATGCCATTGCCAAACTGCAGTCCTCCAATTTCGAGAACCGCGACGCGGAAATCCCCGACTGGAATGCCGAAGGGATGGTGCTGAACGAAGAGATGGTGCTTATCACGCAGACCAAGAAGGAGTTGCAGGAGATAATGTCGAACTATGTCGGCATTGTCCGCAGCGACTTACGCCTGCAGCGTGCCTTCGACCGCCTGAACCTGATATTCCGCGAAACCGAAGACCTCTACAACCGCTCGGTCCTTGCCGAACCCCTCGCCGAGCTGCGCAACCTCATTGCCTGCGCCTACCTCATCACCAAGCAGGCAATGGCACGTCGCCAGAACGTAGGCCTGCACTACTCGATCGACCTTCTCGACGGCCGCCAGCCGGAATAGCGCTGCCATCGGTCGCCGCAGGCTCCTCGTCTACAGCCGTTTGCGGCTCCTCCTCGGCCTCGTCGACCGACAGGACGCCGCTGCCTATATACTGGCTCATCGAGGCACGCCCCTTGCTGTCGACCACAAAGCCCCACAGATGCACCTCGCGCCCCGCCCAATAGGGGTTGAAGCTCATTGTCAATTGATTGCTGCGCCGCAGCGCCCCTGCCGACAAATCGAAGTCGCCCAGCTCGGGACAGTAGGCGGCCACATAGACGCAATCGTCGGGGCCGGCCACCCGATGCAGCGGATTCTTCTCGAAATCAATGCTTAGCGTCGTGTCGTCAAGCAGCCGCGGCGCCGCGAACGCCACCGGCGCCACCGGCCCCTCGGCAAGGACCAGATTCTCGTAGTCGACCGCCAGGCTGCCGTCCTCAATAGCGAAACACTCCTTGTTTATGCGCATAAAATAGTTGTACTCAGTGAGATGCGCATTGACGCTCGCCGTCCTCAGCCCGCGTCGCAGCACTATCCGCGCGTGGCGCGTAAAGCCTATCGTAGCCTTGAACAGCGCACGCTGCGCCAGCTGGCGCTCGGTCTGCGCGTCGCTGTAGTGCGTCGGCATCGACCTCACGCAGCATCTGCCGCGCCACTGATAGCAGACCATATTGCCGAATCTGCCGCTGAAACCCTCTGGAAATAAGCCGTTTGTTGTTGCCATAGTGCATTTGTCTTTTGTGGTTTGTCAATCTTTTGCCGCCCATCGGCGCAGGCCTTCGCCAGGCCGTGGCCGTACCTTCGCCATATCAATTTCCTACCATAACGCTACCAAAGTTTTATTATTGTTTACTATCGAAAAATTTTATAAAATACACATAAAACTTTGAGTAAAGTTTGATAGGTATTTAGTATATAGAAATCACGGAGTTATCTCGGCCCGATTTTGCCCCGTCCGGGGCGGTTTTCCTACTTTTCGGCGCCATTGGAGGGAGGGGGTCGGGGACAGGTTGCATTCCGGGCTGGAGGCGGCGGCTTGGCTTGTCCGGTGCCTGAAGGGTTCGGGACGCGAACTGCGTCAGCTTTTCCGCCTTGCAGTGCGCTGCGGGCCGGCGGCAGCGGAAGTGGGTGCAACGGGCAGTGAATATGCGCATAAACCGTTGAGACTTATGCCAATAAAGCATTGTGATAAAAAATATCGAATTTTTTTGTGCATATTTCAAATATTTTGTGTAATTTTGCACATTACTTGTCTTTTGGCGGGGGGCAGTGTAATGCATTGCATATCTCGCTATTAAGAGGCGAAATTATTTAGTATTAACATAAAATAAAGTATTATGTCATTATTGTCAACAATGTTGGAAATGTCTGCCGAGGCAGCAAAATTCATCGGAGTATTGGGTGCCGGTATAGGCGCTGGTCTGGCCGCCATAGGCGCAGGCCTGGGCATCGGTAAGATCGGCCAGGGCGCAATGGAGGGCATTGCCCGCCAGCCCGAGGCTGCAGGAACCATCCGTACCACTATGATTATTGCTGCCGCACTGGTCGAAGGTGTCGCCTTCTTCGCAGTGGTCATCTGCCTCTTGGCAGTGCTCTGACCGTCGGCAAAAACCGGTGCGGCGCCGCCGGCGATGGGCTTGCGCCGCCGCACCTTTTGATTGATTTTGAACTAAAGAGAACGATATGAACAACCCATTAGTTAGTCCGGGACTTGGCGTGATAGTGTGGATGGTCATTGCCTTCGCCATTTTGGTTTTCATTCTGATGAAGTGGGGCTGGCCCGTGATTCTCAAGGCTTTGGATGACCGCGAGAAGGCTATAAACGACGCTCTGAATGTGGCCGAGAAGACCAAGGAGGAGATGGCCCAGCTGAAGGCTCACAACGAGGACCTGCTGAAGGAGGCCAAGCTGCAGCGCGACGAGCTGCTGCGCAACGCAAGGCTGACCAGCGAGCAGATCGTCGAGGAGGCCCGCCAGCGTGCCACGGCTGAGGCCGACCGCATCGTGGAGAACGCACGCGAGAACATCAACTACGAGAAACTCAAGGCTATGCACGACTTGAAGAACCAGATTGCCAACCTCAGCATCGAGATTGCCGAGAAGCTTGTCAAAACGGAACTTTCGGACCGCGAGAAGGCCACTGACTTCGTGACGCGCGAGCTGGAGAACGCCAAGTTTAACTGATATCTTTTATTGAAAACAGGTGGAAGACTACAGAATTAATATCAATTACGCGAAGGCGCTGTTTCTGGTGGCCAACGACGGCGGAGTGCTGGACGAGGTGAACGGCGATATGCGCAAAGTGTATCGCGTATGCGCTGAGAACCACGTGCTCAACAAGGTCTTTGCCAATCCTTTCATACGTGAGGACAAGAAGGTGGCCATTCTGGACGACCTCTTCGGCGCGGAGGTGTCGAAGGTGTCGCGGCTCTTCCTGACTTTCGTGGTAAGGAAGCGGCGCGCCGTCAACCTTAAAGGTATAGCCAACTCGTTTATAGAGCTTTATCGCAAGCACAAGGGCATCGTGCTGTCGCATTTGGTGACGGCCACCGAACTTGACGGCGGGGCGCTCGACGCTGTGCGCTCGCGGTTGGGCAGCTACACGCACAAGGAGATTGAGCTCGAAACGAAGGTCGACCCCGCTATTCTGGGCGGCTTCAGCGTCGAGTTCGACGGCAATATGTACGACGCTACACTGAGCAGTCAGGTGGCCAAGCTGCGCAAGGAATTCAGCAAGAACGTGTACGAGAGCAAACTGTAATATTTTAACGATATAATATATTTATATGTCCGAGATAAAACCTGCCGAAGTATCGGCAATATTGAAGAAACAATTAGCAGATGTCGATTTGGACGTTTCGCTTGAAGAGGTGGGCAAGGTGCTCACCGTTGGCGACGGCATTGCTCGTATCTATGGCTTGAACAACGCCCAGAGCGGCGAGCTTGTGGAGTTTGAGACCGGCGAGCAGGGCATTGTGCAGAACCTTGAAGAGGACAACGTGGGTGTGGTGATGCTGGCTGAAAGCAACACCATCAACGAGGGTGACACTGTGAAGCGCACCAAGCGTATCGCCTCGGTAAAGGTGGGCGAACAGCTGGTGGGGCGTGTCATCAACACCATCGGCGAGCCTATCGACGGCAAAGGCCCCATCGGAGGCGAGCTGTTTGATATGCCCATCGAGCGCAAGGCCCCCGGCGTCATCTTCCGCCAGCCGGTGGAGCAGCCGCTCCAGACGGGCATCAAGGCTATCGACTCGATGATCCCTATCGGCCGCGGCCAGCGCGAGCTCATTATCGGCGACCGTCAGACTGGCAAGACGGCCATCGCCATCGACACTATCATCAACCAGAAGAATTTTTTCGATGCCGGCGACCCGGTGTACTGCATCTATGTGGCTTGCGGACAGAAGGGCTCGACGGTGGCCAATCTGGTCAAGAACCTTGAGGAGAAGGGCGCTATGGCCTACACCATCGTCGTGGCCGCCACCGCTTCCGACCCTGCGGCAATGCAGTTCTATGCTCCGTTTGCGGGTGCCGCCATCGGCGAGTATTTCCGCGACACGGGCCGCAATGCCCTGGTGATTTACGACGACCTGTCGAAGCAGGCTGTGGCTTACCGCGAGGTCTCGCTGCTGCTGCGTCGCCCGCCGGGACGCGAGGCTTATCCGGGCGATGTGTTCTATCTGCACAGCCGCCTGCTGGAGCGTGCCGCACGCATCATTCAGAGCGACGAGATCGCCCGCCAGATGAACGACCTGCCTGCCGCACTGAAGGACAAGGTGAAGGGCGGCGGAAGCCTTACGGCTCTGCCTATCATCGAGACGCAGGCCGGCGACGTTTCGGCCTATATCCCGACCAACGTCATCTCCATCACCGACGGACAGATATTCCTTGAGACCAACCTGTTCAACAGCGGCGTGCGTCCGGCTATCAACGTCGGTATCTCGGTGAGCCGCGTGGGTGGCAAGGCCCAGATCAAGTCGATGAAGAAGATTGCCGGTACACTGAAGCTGGACCAGGCCCAGTACCGTGAGCTGGAGGCTTTCTCCAAGTTCGGCAGCGACCTTGACGCCGCTACGAAGGCGGTGCTCGACAAGGGCGTGCGCAACGTGGAAATCCTCAAGCAGCCCCAGTATTCGCCGATGCCGGTGGAAGAGCAGGTGGCAATCATCTATTGCGGCACTAACGGCCTGATACAGAAAGTGCCGGTCGACAAGGTGCGCAATTTCGAGACGGAGTATCTCTTCTTCCTGCGTCAGAACCATCCCCAGCTGCTTGCCAATCTCAAGGCCGGCAAGCTGATGGACGAAGACCTGGCGACAATGCGCCGCGTGGCCGCCGACCTGAGTGCAAAATACGCTAAATGACGTTGACTTTAACATTGACCTATTATGGCTAACCTGAAAGAAGTAAGAACCCGCATAGCATCGGTCAGCAGCACTCAGCAGATTACGTCGGCTATGAAGATGGTCAGCGCCGCCAAGTTCCGCCGTGCGCAGAATGCCATTCTCGGTATGCGGCCTTACGCGGCTCAGCTGGCGGAGATTGTGCGCGACATTGACATTGAAGACGGTGTGCAGACTCCTTATCACGAGACACGTGCGTTGAACAATGTGCTGCTGGTTGTGGTGACTTCGAACAAGGGGCTCTGCGGCGCCTTCAACTCCAACGTAATCAAGGAGGCTTCGGCACGCTTGCAGTACTATCGTGGGCAAGGGTGCAATGTCAAGATGATCACTCTCGGCAAGCGAGGCAGCGAGTTCTTTGCCAAACAGCAGGGACTTGTCGCCGAGAGCTGCGACGACCTGCTGGACGACCCTGGGTTCGACTCGATCAGCGCGCTGTGCGAGAAGATTATGACTGCGTTCTGCGACAAGCAATATGACTGTGTGGAAATTATCTATAACCAGTTCAAGAATTCCCTTACGCAGATATTGAGCACTGAACGTTTCCTGCCCGTTACGGCCGGGGAACGGAGTGCAAAGAGCGGTGAGACGAAGCGTAACGACTATATTTACGAGCCAGGCAAGGAGCAGATAATGAGGGAGATGATACCGATGACGCTGCGGTCGCAGTTCTATCGCGTCGTCCTTGATTCGTTGGCTGCCGAGCACGGCGCTCGTATGACGGCTATGCAGAAGGCCACCGACAATGCCACAGAACTCCTAAAGGACTTGCGCCTTAGCTACAACAAGGCGCGCCAGGCTGCCATCACCAACGAGATCATCGAGATTGTCAGTGGCAGTGAGGCATTGAAAGGCTGATTATTATATTAATGATATGGAGAAAAAACAGAACTACGCCATACCTATTGTTGTGATGATATTGCTCTTCGGAATGATATCATTTGTGACGAATCTGGCATCGCCGATGGGCGATATACTCAAGAATCAGTTTACTATCCCTAACTGGCAAGGCACGCTGGGTGTTTTTGCCAACTTCATCGCCTATGCCATAATGGGTATACCGGCTGGCAATATGCTTCAGAAACGCGGCTACAAGCGTACTTCGCTTGTGGCTGTCAGCGTTGGCTTTATCGGCGTTGCCATCCAGCTATGCTCCGGTTTGGTGGGCAGCTTCGGCATCTACCTGATAGGCGCTCTGGTGGCGGGGTTCTCGATGTGTCTGCTCAACACCGTTGTCAACCCGATGCTCAACCGCTTGGGCGGAGGCGGCAACAAGGGCAACCAGCTCATTCAGTTCGGCGGCACGTTCAACTCGCTGTGCGGCACGGCTGTAATTGTGATTACAGGCCTGTTGATTCCCAGTATAGTAGACGCCAAGATAAGCGACACATTCCCGCTGATGTATACTGCTCTGGCTATTTTTGCTGTTGCCTTTATAGTGATTCTGCTGACCAAAATACCTGAGAAGGAGACCGTGCAGAATGTCCAGTCGGCCGAGCTGACCTACAAGGGGCTGTTCAAGTTCCGTCATTTTGTGCTGGGTGCCATAGCCATTTTCATCTATGTGGGTGTAGAGGTGGGAGTGCCTAATGTGTTGAACAAGTGGCTGCAGAATCCCGAGATGCACTTCTTTGCCGAGGGAGTCAGCGCCGAGGCCGTTGCCGGCAGTGTGACGGCTTTCTACTGGCTGCTGATGCTCGTGGGCCGTCTGATTGGCGGTCTGGTGGGCAGCAAGGTGTCGCCGCGGGCTATGATTGCCACGGTAGCAAGCATTGCCATTGCACTTGTGGTGACAGCCATCTTTGTCCCTGCAACTACGATGATCAACTTCCCCGGCTTCAACGGTGCCAGGGGCTTTGGTATGAACCTTATTCCACTCAGTGGCGCATTGCTTGTATGCGTCGGTCTCTGCACCAGTGTGATGTGGGGCGGCATCTTCAACCTTGCCGTTGAGGGGCTTGGAGCCTACACCGAGCGTGCATCGGGGCTCTTTATGGCGCTGGTGTGCGGTGGCGGCGTCCTGCCGTTGCTGATGAACGGCGTGGTCGACATCTATGGTGTCAACGGCTACCAGCCCAGCTATTGGGTCGCCGTTGCCGGCTTTGCCTACATCCTCTACTATGCCCTTGCCGGCTCAAAGCCTGTTTGCAAGGACTGATTGCCGTTGCGACGCCCACTCTGCAGGTGTGCATAAAGATTATTCCGCCACAAGTGTCTTGTGGCGGAATTTGTTTATGATTGTTTTAACTGGTGTCGCGGTCGCGATGTCATCTGACCACCAGCCGCTGTGTGCCGATGCCTTTGCCGCTGGTGACGCGTACAAGGTAGATGCCAGGGACAAGCCGGGCGTTGTCTATCGTCAGTTCATTGCCTGTGGCGCGTGTGGAGTAGGCTTTGCGTCCGTTGATGTCGACAATCTCAATCATAGCATTGTCGGGCAGGTTGCCAAGTGTTATGCGGTTGCCGGCGGGGTTGGGACATAGCGAGAAGCTCAGGGTTGAAAGCTGGACGGCGCTGATTCCGGCATTGCCTGTGAACAGTCCTTCTATCATCCAGCTGAACTTCCACTGGTCGTCCATCTCTGCAAGGTCGGCACCCGAAAGCATACCGTAGGGGTTGCCGCCATAGATGGAGAAGACGCCTGGCGTGTCGATCTCGGTGCATTTCAGCACAATCCACAGCGACTGGCCTTCGGCGGGCGTAACAGGTGCCGCGAGGTCGTGCTGATAGTAAGTGTAAGGGTAATCGAGACTGTCGTAGAATGTGGCCGAGTAGAGCTCGGTTTCCGGGCTGTCGGTGCCGCACAGGATGGTAAGCGTATGCGTGGCGGCCCTGCGGCCCATAAAACGGACGGCATTGAGCTGTGCGCCGCTGCGTATGGCTGCGGCAGGAATGCGGATGCCCCACACCGAGTCGCGTCCCAGTCCGTCGGGAAGGTTGCTGGCGCGGTTCATAGCGTTGTCGCAGGTGTGGTAGCGCAGGGTGTCGCTGCGCACAGGCTCGAATTGTGCGGTAAAGCTTATTTCGCCGCCTGTTGCAACCGTGGAACGGGGATTGTAGCGGCAGCCGTCGCTCCATTGCACGAAGCGGATGTCGGGGCTGTTGGCTGTTGCTGTCATCGTGATTGT
>CAJOMZ010000041.1 GCA_905236645.1 uncultured Bacteroidales bacterium | reverse complement strand
CGTGCTGGCCATCAAGGAGAAGTACGGCAAGAACGCGATCCTGAGGGGTATGAACTTCGAGGAGGGCGCGACCCAGCGCGAGCGCAACGGCCAGGTGGGCGGCCACAGGGCGGGGAATTGATGCGTGGACGATAAAGGGCAATTTGTAGAGGTGAAGGAACAGGTTTACAGGCAATAGGCAATAGGGATCAGGCAATAGGGATAGTGCCCGCGGGTACCGATCCTATTGACTATTGACTATTGACTATTGCCTATTGCCTATTGCCTATTGCCTATTGCCTATTGCCTATTGCCTTTTGCCTATTGCCTTATTCCCCCCGCCAAGCTCCAACTTCCATCGCTATTAACAAGCAAAAGGGGGGAATCCACTTGAACGACGACTACAGCGACATCATCGACCTGCCGCATCCCACGTCGAAAAAGCATCCGCGCATGTCGATGCTGAACCGCGCGGCCCAGTTCGCGCCCTTCGCGGCGCTGACGGGCTTCGGCCAGGCCATCGACGAGACGGCGCGGCTGACCGACCGGCGCATCGAGCTGGGCGAGGCGGAGCTTGCCGAGCTGAACGACAAGCTCTCCCGCCTGATGGAGCGCCTGCCCGCCGAGGCAGAGGCCGGCAAGCCCGCCAAGCAGGAGAAAGGCGGCAAGAAGCAGCAGGGCCTGATGCAGAAAGTGCTGAAAGCCACGCTGACAGCCGTCACCGCCACACTGGGCACCATAGTCGGCAGCGCGGCAAGCGACGCCATAAGCGGCAAGAAGACCAAGAAGAAAACCTCGGCCGGCCAGCGCATCGTAAAGAACAGCACCTCGGCCGCCACCCGCACCATCACCCGCGAACTGACCCGCGACATACTCGGAAATCTGATTAAATAACAATTATATGAAGCACACATCACTTTGGATTATTCTCGGCATCATCGCCGTGATAGTTGTTTGGGCCGTCGGCGCCAACAACAAAATGATTACCAAGCAGGAGAACGTCAACGACAAATGGGGCAACGTGCAGTCGGACTACCAGCGCCGCAAAGACCTCGTAGAGCAGGCCATCAACGTGGTGAAAGGGGCCGGCAACTACGAGCAGGGCACCCTCGAGGCTGTCATCAAGGCCCGCAACAACGCGCCGCAGCTTGACGCCAACGACCTGAGCGAGGAGAACATAGCCAAGTTCCAGGCCGCCTACGACAAGATGGCCCAGGAGATGACCCGCGCCATCAACGTGACGGTGGAGCGCTATCCCGAGCTGACCGCCACCAAGAACTACCAGGAGTTCCAGGCGCAGATTGAGGGCTGCGAGAACCGTATCAACATTTCGCGCAAGGAGTTCAACGAATCGGTGCGCGAATACAACACGATGATACGCCGCTTCCCCAACAGCATCATCGCCGGTATGTTCGGCCACGAGAAGAAGG
Organism: uncultured Bacteroidales bacterium; assembly: GCA_905236645.1. Lineage (GTDB taxonomy): Bacteria > Bacteroidota > Bacteroidia > Bacteroidales > P3 > Colimorpha. The sequence goes on along the minus strand of CAJOMZ010000041.1, from coordinate 27,682 downwards.
GCTACTTCCAGGCTTCGGAAGGCGCCGAGGAGGCCCCCTCGACCGAGGCGCTGCTATAAGGACTTCTGAATGAAGAGATTCCTTCTCATACTCTTGTCGTTCTGCGTCACGGCCTTCGCCGTGGCGCAGAGCGAATATGACGCCACCGGCTGGCTGCCCGAGAAGGGCGACCGCCTTGTCTACGACTACTACGGCCTGCTGGACGCCGGGCAGACGGCCACGCTCGAAGCGCGCCTGCTGGCTTTCAACGACAGCACGTCGAACCAGATAGTGGTGATGGTAACGCCTGGCTTCGGAGGGCGCGACATCTCGTCGTTTGCCTTCGAGACAGGCCGCAAATGGGGCATCGGGCAGGAGAAGATGAACAACGGCGTCATCATCGTTGTCAAGCCCAAGGACGACACCGACGGCCAGGTGGAGATTGCCACAGGCAAGGGCCTTGAGGGTGCGCTGCCCGACATATTCTGCAAGCGCATCATCGAGGACGAGATGATTCCCCGTTTCCGCGAGGACGACTACTATGGCGGCATCGTGGCGGCACTCGACATCATAATGCCCGTGTGCGCCGGCGAATACAGCTACGACAAGTACAAGAAAGACAACGATGTAAACCCGATTGCGATGATTGTAGCGATCATCGTCGGCCTGGCACTGTTCTGCTGGCTTGTGAACAAGCTCGACAAAATGGCGGGCGGCGGAGGCGGCTACGCTGGCGGTGGCTTCACGGGAGGCCACACCCGCGTCGGCAGCTGGGGCGGCGGCTCGTTCGGAGGCAGCGGCGGAGGCTTCGGTGGATTTGGCGGCGGCTCGTTCGGCGGCGGAGGCGCAAGCGGCAGATGGTAGAGCCCGCCTGACAACCACCGCAAACGGTATTCCGATTATCAACAATTGTTGAAAAAAAATTGGACTTTTATCTTTTCCGACTGCAAAAAGATAGGTAATTTTGCAGTCGGAAATCTTTTGATACCTCAACAGTAAATAATACATAACAATATGAGATTCATAATCAATAGCCAATTATTCCTGAAGCACCTCAGCGCTTTGAGCGGCGTTATTTCGAACAACAACACAGTGCCCATCATCTCCTGCTTCCACCTGCACTTGGAGGAGAATGTGCTGACCATCAAGGCCACCGACCTCGAGACCACGATGGTAAGCCGCATAGAGCTCGAAAACGCACGCGTGGACGGCATCGACAGCATCGCCGTACCAGCCAAGCTGCTGCTCGATATGCTGAAATCGCTCGACGATGTGCCGCTGAACTTCGCCGTCGACGCAAGCAACTACAGCATCGAGATCAGCTCGGGCGAAGGCAAGTACAGTCTGGCCGGCCAGAACGCCGAGACTTTCCCTGCAATGCCTGAGATGAAAGAAACCGTGCAGACCTCTATGCCAGCCTCGGTGCTTGTCAACGCTATCAACAAGACTGCCTTCGCTGCATCGACCGACGAGATGCGTCAGCAGATGTCGGGTATATTCTGCGAACTGACGCCCGAGAACGTTACCTTCGTGGCTACCGACGCCCATAAGCTGGTGCGCTACCGCCGCAACGACATCCACGCCGACGAGAGCGCCAGCTTCATCCTGCCGCGCAAGCCTATCACTCTCGTAAAGAACATACTGAGCAGCAACAAGGAAGAGTTTGACGTTACTATAGACTACAACAACACCAACGTCTTCTTCGCTTTCGACAACTTCCTCATTGTCTGTCGCCTTGTCGACGGCAAATACCCCAACTATGAGGCTGCCATTCCCAAAGAGAACCCCAACAAGCTGACTATCGACCGCGTAACATTCATCAACACCCTCAGGCGCGTCAGCCTCTTCGCCAACCAGTCGACCCACCAGGTACGCCTGGCCATCAAAGAGCGCGAACTGGAGATATCGTCCGAAGACCTTGAATTCTCGAACAAGGCCCACGAGACCATCCCGTGCAGCTACGAGGGCGAGCCTATGGAGATAGGCTTCAACGCCAAGTTCCTCACCGAGATGACCTCCAACCTCGACAGCGAGCAGGTGCTGATGGAACTCTCGCACCCCAGCCGCGCCGGAATCCTCTTCCCGCTCACCGACAGCGAAGAGGCCAAAGGCGAAGATGTACTGATGCTTGTTATGCCGGTGATGCTCTCCAACTGATAAGGCTTTAATAACCCAACATACACACTATCGAATCTTCTTTCTGTGAAAATCCCGCGGCACGCCGCGGGATTTTTTTTTACTATTGACCGTAAAAAGACACAAAAACATTTGGTGCATTGTTTTTTTCGTATCTTTGCAAAGCCATTCAGTAGCTCAATACACTACTACATCATTGATTTACAACATCTACAATCCTATTAGAGCCTACTGAATGGCAGGACATAAACAAGACGTTGAACGGCGTTTTATCTGCGGCTACTGATACTTGCAACTTCAAGTCTACTGCACGATATCATCGGTAGACGGCCAATGCGAGCCCCCGGTAGCGAGATAGACACAGTTGTGGTTCCCGCACTTCTTTTTTCTGTCCTTCAGATTATAAGACATTGTTACATCTGGCTATCGGGAACAGGCCAACGCCGTGGGTTGTGCAGTTTTACGCCCCAGCCAAAAGGTTGCGCCCGACACGAATCAGGGCTTATAAAAATGAGTAGAAAAACTATACTCTGTTTATTTGCAACAGCATTGGTTGCAATGTCAATGATCTCGTGCACTGAAAAGCCTGGAGATATCAATCAAGGAGGCGGTGACGGCACGACAGGAAAGAGACTCGTCAAAGAGACCTGGCTGGATTACGGTAAAAGATATGAAAACAACGACCTTCAGTACACCAGTGGCTACTACGTGTGGACAAGGTATGTGTACTCCGGCAATCAACTGGCAGACATTATGGACGGCAAATTCAAGAACGGAGGCCCGATTGAAGAATCATACGGAATGCAATTCATCTATGATGGCGACAAATTGACCGAAATAAGGGTGAACGATGAAGAATTACAATCCAACACCTACCTTACTTACAGCGGTGAACAAATCACGGAATTATACGAAACCTATGTAGATGGCGGTTTCTCCGGGTGGTACAAGAGAAATATGACATACTCATCAGACGGGCACCTGATGGAGTTGACCGAGACTTATGACGGTGGTGACAACAACAGGTACGTGTTGACGTGGAGCGGCGACAACGTCGCCTCAGTACAATGCTTTGAAAACGGAAGTCTGTTCCGCACCACCAACTACACCTACGACAACAAGAAATCGGCCTACACCGAAATGCCGGAATGGTATGCCTATATGGAAGACGGATCTTTTACGATGCTTTCGGCCAACAACGTGATTATGGAAAGCAGAGTTAACAGCGACGGCGAATCACGTAACCATTCATACACCTATACATACGACGGCGAATGGCCCGTGAAACGCATTGAAAACTATGGCAACGAGTACTATTCGGGTATTTTAACCACCTACTATGAGTATGCCGACGGGGCAGGCCAGTCGCTGTTGCCGACCATATACACTCTGAAAGTAAACGAAAACAGCGATGGCTATGGCTATACCTCGGGTGGTGGTGTATATGCAGCCGGCAGCACGGCGGTAATGTACGCCTGTCCGTGGCCGGGCTACATCTTCCAGCAATGGAACGACGGCAACACGCAGAACCCACGTACCGTCACGGTGGACGGCAACGCCACCTATACAGCCATTTTTAGTAGTGACGTAAAGTCACATTAAAAAAAAGAACACTTCTTTTCAAAAGCTGTCCGCCTGGAAAGCGGACAGCTTTCTTTATCCCAAATCGGAAACCGCTGCTACTGGCCGGGCCAACCCAATAGGAGTATTCCATTTTGACCGTTTTGGGGTTGCTTCCGGCATTGCGGCTCGCTGCATCAACGCGACAAAGAGATGCCTGCTTCGCCGTTTCGACCATACTTCGTCGTTGCTACGACCATATTCCGACGATTGAACACAGTCGAAACAACGATGCAGTATGGTCGAATTACCGCTGAAACGGCAATGTCGGTGGAAGGCGACAGGATAAGAGACAGTCCGTGTGTGCGGCATAGATTCTGTAGGGAAAGGAGGCTCAATATATAGTTTTTTTCCGTCAAAAGTCTGATGTTCCGATTTTTTTGTGTAATTTTGCAGCCGCTATGAGTAAGACAAAAACACAACGTCACGGCAAGATAAAACTCTGGGCTGGAAGCACATCCACCGTTTTCAGCATAATGCTGGTGCTGTTCGTCTTCGGCCTTCTTCTGTTTGTGGAATACCATTCCTACAGAGCCACGAACGACCTGCAGGAGCGCATCACCTATCAGGTAGACCTGAATGCCGAGACCACGGAAGAGGAGGCAATGGCCCTGAAAGACGAGCTGTTGACGCTCGAATATGTAAAAAGCGTGGACTACATCTCGGCAGACGAGGCGGCGCGCCTGTTCTCGGCCGAGCTGGAAGAGGACTTCCTGACACTGCTCGACAGCGTCAACCCCCTCTACCCCACCCTGATGGTAACACTGAAGGCCAGCAACAACCCGTCGAGAATCACCGAGCAGCGCAGACTGTTCGAGAAAGAAGTCAACGAATACACCAACGTCGAGGGCGTCACCTACCACGAGACAATGCTCAACGACCTGAACCAGATATTCTACAAGCTCTCCTGGTTCCTGATCATCTTCGTTGTGCTGCTGCTTATCGTCTCAGTAGCCCTGATAAGCACCACCATAAGGATAGCCATCTTCTCCAACCGCAACACCATCAAGACAATGAGTATGGTAGGTGCCAAGATGGGCTTCATCACACGCCCCTTCCTGTGGCGCAGCGTCCTCTTCGGTTTCCTCGGGGCGACCCTGAGCACCGTGCTTATGTATGCCGCCATATACGTGTTCAACAAGCAGTTCCACCTGGCGCTGTTCCATCCGCGCCACTTTATGGCCTACGCCGCGCTGGTGGTGGCAGTCTACTTTGTAGGCATAGCCATCTCGTTCATTGCCACCTACTTCTCGGTGCATCGCCACATACGCAGCAAAAGTGAATATTGACAAACATAAATAGAAAACATAATGGACAACAAGAAAAAGAACAATACCGCCAAGCCTGCCGCCGGTGCACAGAAAAGCGCCGCCCCCGAGCAATCGTCATTCGGATTTGCCTTTGGCACAATGAACTACATTCTGCTGGGCGTAGGCATCGTACTGCTCGGACTGGGATACATACTCCTCAGCGGCGGTGGCAGCGACGACCCCAACGTATTCAATGCCGAGATGTTCAACACCCGCCGTATGGTTGTGGCACCGCTTATGATAGTTGTCGGACTCGTTGTGGAAATCTGCGCCATAATGTTCCGTCCGAAAGAGAAAAGCGACGACACTGAAGACAAATAGTTTTTCGGGAGTTAAGAGAAGTCAAAGGGAGTTGTGAGGAGTCGAAGGGACGATGCACTTTGTCGCTGAAAGCCATTGCCACTCCAACGCCGACAGACACACCTTAACGCCCGCCACATCTCCAAAAACACATAGCAATGGATTGGTTACAAGCACTTATCCTTGGCATCGTCCAAGGCCTTACAGAATATCTGCCCGTCAGCAGCAGCGGCCACCTGACGATAGGCTCAGCACTCTTCGGCGTCGACGGCGAGGCGAACCTCACGTTCAACATAGCCGTGCACGTGGCCACGGTGCTCAGCACCTGCTGCATACTCTGGAAAGAGATAGTATGGATATTCAAAGACCTCTTTGCCTTCAAGTGGAACGAGGGCACCAAGTACGCCCTCAACATCATTGTCTCGATGATACCCATCGGCATCGTCGGCGTATTGCTCAAGGACAAAGTCGAAGCCATCTTCAACCCCGAAACGTCGGCCAGCATCTTCGGCAACTCGCTGTTCATCGTAGGCTGCTGCCTTATGCTTACGGCCCTGCTGCTTGCCTTCTCATACTTCGCCAAGCCGCGCCAGAAAGAGCGCATCACCACCTGGAACGCCTTTGTGATAGGCATAGCCCAGGCCTGCGCCGTGCTGCCGGGCCTCTCGCGTTCCGGAAGCACCATCGCCACCGGACTGCTGCTGGGCAACAAGAAAGAGAAGCTGGCGCAATTCTCGTTCCTGATGGTCATACCCCCCATCCTCGGCGAGGCACTGCTCGATTTGAAAGACCTTGTAGGAGGCGAAGCGGCCGCCCAAGGCGCCACGACAGCCATCGGCACGCTGCCCCTGATAGTGGGTTTCCTGGCCGCCTTTGTCGTAGGCTGCCTGGCCTGCAAATGGATGATCGACATCGTCAAGAAGGGCAAACTCATCTGGTTCGCAGTCTATTGCGCAGTGGTCAGCCTGCTCGTCATCGTACTTCCCTACATATTCTGACACGATGGCCGAGAAAGCCGGAATGGTCATCGCCGTCGACAAGCCACGCCAGTGGAGCTCCTTTCAGGTAGTCAACAAACTGAAATGGCACATCAAGCGCACCTTCGGGCTTAAGAAATTCAAGATAGGCCACGCCGGAACGCTCGACCCGCTTGCCAGCGGACTGCTGCTCGTGTGCGTAGGCAGCGCCACCAAGCAGATAGAGCAGCTGCAGGCGGGCATCAAAGAATACAGCGGCACGATGGTGCTGGGCGCCACCACTCCCTGCTACGACCTGGAGCAGGCCGTCGACCGCCTCTACCCCACCCGACACATCACGGCAGAGCTGATTGAAACGGCCCGACGGCAGTTTGTGGGCGACATCGAACAGGTGCCGCCGATGTTCTCGGCTGTCAAGGTCGACGGCCAGCGAGCCTACATCTCCGCCCGCGACGGCGAAGCGGTGGCCATCGAGCCTAAGACGGTGACAGTCTACGACTTCGCCATCACCGCCTTCCGCCCCGGCTCGGAAACGCAGAGCAATGTCGACGAACCGACATTTGAGCCCCCCCGTCCCTCGGCAGTCGACTCGCAAGCCTCAAGCCGCAATCCCCAGCTCTACCGCAACCCACAGGGCGAAGTGCCCGGCGGACTGCCGCAGATAGACTTCCGAATTGCCTGCAGCAAAGGCACTTACATACGCAGCATTGCCCGCGATTTCGGCCTGGCGCTGGGCAGCGGAGCCTTCCTCAGCGAACTGCGCCGCGAGCGTATAGGCGACTACACGCTGGCCGACGCTCTGGCCCTCGACGACATTGAGGAGATAATAACGGCCGACAACCCCCGCTTCCATTGCCTCGGCGAACTGAGGCCTCAAAGCTGACGCACTGATTTCCAACTCTTAAAACCACTCGTTTCCACAACCGAGGCAGATTGTGCAATCCGCCGCAACCGTTGCCTACGCCCTCCTGCTTCATCCGCATCAAGGCGCGTTCCGGAAGGGACCAACACCGTCCGTTGTGTCCAGTTGTTGTCCAGTTGTTGTCCAGTCATTGACTGGACAACAACTGGACAACAACTGGACAACGACTGGACAACGGACGGTGTTGGTCGGGCTTGGAGGCGGTGCGGAACGGGAGTTGGAAGCGTTTTGGAAATGTTAAATTCCATATCAAGGGACATCAGGATATATTGTTGCATCACTGCGTTTTACGTTTTAAATTAGAATTAAAATGTTAAAAAACTTGACAAACGGTTCCGAATTTCGTATCTTTGCAAAATTCGAGTCCTGAAAAACATCAATCCGATATGATAAATACCCTTTATTCAACAATGAAACTGTCGCAATTCAAGTTCAACCTTCCCAAGGACTTGATTGCCGAGAGACCTTCGAGACAACGCGACGAGGCCCGCCTGATGGTCATCGACCGCAAGACGCAGAGCATTGAGCACAAGCTTTTTAAAGACCTCATCAACTATGTGGACACCGACGACGTGGTGGTGGTGAACAACACAAAGGTGTTCCCTGCCCTGCTGAAAGGCGAGAAAGAGAAGACCGGAGCACAGATCAACGTGTTCCTTCTCAGAGAATTGAACCCCGAGACGCGCCTTTGGGACGTAGTCGTGGACCCTGCGCGCAAGATCAGAATCGGCAACAAACTGTATTTTGGCGACAGCGACGCACTTGTGGCCGAGGTGATCGACAACACCACATCGCGCGGACGTACCATCCGCTTCCTCTACGACGGCTCGCACGAGGAGTTTATCAAGATAATCAAAGGTATGGGCCAGACCCCGCTGCCCGACGAGATTCGTGCCCTGCGCGACATTACCAACGAGGACAAGGAGCGCTACCAGACCATCTACGCCAAGGAGGAAGGCGCCGTGGCCGCCCCCGCCGCAGGCCTGCACATCAGCCGCGAGCTGATGAAGCGCTTCGAAATCAAGGATGTGAAGTGGGCTGAGCTTACGCTCCACGCCGGCATCGGCAACTTCAAGGCCATCGAGGTCGAGGACCTCAGCAAGCACCGTATGGACTCGGAAGAGATGCACATAGGCGACGAGTGCTGCAATATGATCAACGAGGCGAAACGCACCGGACACAAGGTGTGCTGCATCGGCACCACCACGATGAAGGCTATGGAAACCGCCGTCACCATACCTGGCAAGGTGAGCCCCTATGACGGATGGAGCAACAAGTTCATCTTTCCGCCCTACGACTTCACTATAGCCGATATGATGGTCACGAACTTCCACCACTCGATGTCGTCGATGTTCATAATGGTATCAGCCTTCGCAGGCCCCGATTTCCTGATGCAGTGCTACCAGACCGCCATCAAGGAGAAGTACAAATGGGGCACCTACGGCGACGCAATGCTGATTTTGTAAAGGGGAGCGACAGGGACGATACATTTGCCTTGTTTTCCAAGACCTGCTTTCACGTCTCTGTTTGAAGAATCCCGAACCCCGTTCAAAGTATCGAAAATATCGTTTCTATGACTCCTTTGGCAGAGCTTTTGCGTCCGACGACACTGGACAACTACATTGGCCAACAGCATCTTGTAGGGCCCGGGGCCGTGTTGCGCACGCTGATAGAGAGCGGCAAGATACCGTCGATGATATTCTGGGGGCCTCCGGGCATCGGCAAGACCACGCTGGCTATGATTATCAGCAACACGCTGGGGCGGCCGTTCCACACGCTCAGCGCCATAAGCAGCGGCGTGAAGGAGGTGCGCGAGGTCATTGAGCAGGCCAAGCAGGAGGAGGGCTCGATACTGTTCATCGATGAGATTCACCGCTTCAACAAGTCGCAGCAGGATTCGCTGCTCGGAGCCGTGGAGCGCGGCACCATCACCCTGATAGGCGCCACGACCGAGAATCCTTCGTTCGAGGTCATCTCCGCTCTGCTCTCGCGCTGCCAGGTGTATATCCTCAAGGAGTTCGGCAAGGCCGAGATGGAACAGCTCATTGCAAGCGCCGTTGCACACTATGCATCGCAGGGGCGCAAAATCGATGTGCGTGAGAACGAGGCGTTGCTGCGCATCAGCGGCGGCGACGCCCGCAAGCTGCTCAACGCCTTGGAACTGGTGGTGAACCGCGACAGCGAGAACGATGTGGTTATCGACAACAGCAAGGTCGTGTCGGTCATACAGCAGAACCTGGCCTTCTACGACCGCCAGGGTGAGATGCACTACGACATCATCAGCGCCTTCATCAAGTCGATGCGCGGCAGCGACCCCAACGGTGCCGTCTATTGGCTGGCGCGGATGATTGAGGGCGGCGAGGACCCCGTCTTCATTGCCCGACGGATGCTGATTTTTGCCAGTGAGGACATCAGCAACGCCAACCCCAATGCCCTGCTTATGGCCAACGCCTGCTTCGATGCCGTCACCAAGATAGGCTATCCCGAATGCCGCATAACCCTTTCGCAATGCGCCATCTATCTGGCCAACAGCGTTAAGAGCAACAGCACCTATATGGCCCTGAACAATGCACAACAGGCCATCCGTCGCACGGGCGACCTGCCTGTGCCGCTGCACATACGCAACGCGCCCACCAAGCTGATGAAGGATTTGGGCTACAGCGACGGCTACAAGTACGCCCACAACTATGCCGGCAACTTCGCCGAGCAGGAATATCTGCCCGACGCGCTGCGCGGCACCAAGTTCTATGAGCCTGGCGACAACGCCCGCGAGAACGAGACGCGCAAGCTGCTGCAGTGGCGCTGGAAGGAAAAATACGGATATTGAAACTATGATTACTGACAGGAAAAGCTACAAGGAATATCGTCGACAAGACCTCAAGGCATACGAGGTCGAGCGACTGACGTTCTACAAATGGTGCTGGATGGACTGCCTGAGGTTTCAGCTGAGACTCAGACGCATAGAACTCCTTTACAACACCAAGCGTCACAACCCCATAAGGACCCTGCGATGGTTTATACTCGAAACCGTAAACCATAGGCTCGCCGCACGTCTTGGATTTTCAATACCAAAGAATGTGTTTGGTCCAGGTCTGTGCATAGTCCATTACGGCACAATTGTAGTCAACCCGGCCGCACGAATAGGCAGAAACTGCCGCATACACCCGTCAACCAGCATAGGCGACTACGATGGTGTCCCCACCCTGGGCGACAATGTCTACATCGGTCCGGGAGCAAAACTTTTTGGCAACATAAACATCGGCGACAACGTAGCGATTGGAGCCAATGCCGTAGTAAACAGCTCTTTCGGCAGCAACGTCACCATCGCAGGAGTTCCGGCACACGTCGTTTCTGAAATCGGCGCGCTGCAGCAAGGCGTCTTTCCCAAAACAATAAACAAAAACAACTAAACCAGACAAAATGGCAGACGCACTTCTGACAGTCGAAAACCTTACCAAGTCGTTTGGCGACAAGCTGTTGTTCGAGAATATCAGTTTCGGCATCAATGCAGGGCAGAAGACTGCCCTGATAGCCCGCAACGGATACGGCAAAAGCACCCTGCTCAACATATTGACACGCAAAGATTTGCCCGACAGCGGCAAGATAACGTTCCGCGGCGATGTCAAGATGGCCTATCTGCCGCAGAGCCCCGACTTCCACAGGCACCAGACGGTGCGCAGCTTCGTAGAGGCTGCAGAACGGCCCGAGACCGTAGAGCCGTGGGACTTTGAGCAGAAGGTGGAGGAGGTGCTGTCGCGCCTTGAGGTGGACAGGCTTATGGACCGTGCTATGGACACCCTGAGCGGCGGCGAACAGAAGAAGGTGGCACTGAGCCGGATACTGATTGACGACACCAACCTGCTGCTGCTCGACGAACCCACCAACCACCTCGACCTGGCTATGATTGAATGGCTGGAAGAGTTCCTGAGCAAGCAAAGGCTGGCCATCCTTATGGTGACGCACGACCGCTATTTTCTCGACAACGTGTGCCAGGACATCATCGAACTCGACAACAGCCAACTCTATCACTATCGCGGCACCTACGACTACTATGTGGAAAAGAAGGCCGAACGCCAGTACAACGAGCGCGCGGAGGTAGAGAAGGCCAAGAGCCTGTACCGCACGGAACTGGACTGGATGCGCCGTATGCCGCAGGCCAGAGGCACCAAGGCAAGGGCACGCATAGACGCATTCTATGAACTGGAGCAGAAAGCCCACACGCGGTTTGAGGAAGAAAAGGCCGAGCTGACCGTCAAGACCGAACGCATAGGCGGCAAGATTCTGGAACTGTACAATATCTGCAAGTCGTTCGACGGCAGGAAGTTGATAGACGATTTCTCTTATACCTTCAAGCGTGGCGAGAAGATAGGCATTGTGGGGCCCAACGGCATAGGCAAGAGTACTTTCCTGGGCATCATCACAGAGCAGCTGCGCGCCGACAGCGGCCGCGTCGTCGTGGGGCAGACCATCCAGTTCGGTCTCTACTCGCAAGGCGGTATGAAGGCCAAGGACGATATGCGTGTGATAGACATTATCCGCGAGGTTGCCGACGTCATTGAGCTCGACAACGGCAAAGAGATGTCGGCGCACCAGTTCCTGTCCTACTTCGGATTCGACGACACAACGCAGTACAACTACTTCGGCAACCTGAGTGGCGGCGAGCGGCGCAGGCTATACCTGCTAACAGTGCTTATGGCCAACCCCAACTTCCTTATCCTTGACGAGCCCACCAACGACCTGGATGTATATACGATAGGGATTTTGGAGCGGTTCCTCAAGACCTATAAAGGGTGCCTGATCATTGTAAGCCACGACCGCAGCTTTATGGATAATATTGTAGACCATATCTTTGTGTTTGAGGGAAACGGGAAGATACGCGACTACCACAGCAACTATACCGAGTATCGCGAGGCGATGCAACAACAGGAACGCGACCTGCAACGGCAGCGCAAGGAGGAGAAGCCACGCTACCAACGCAGCAAGAGCGACAGGCCCAAGGCCACGTACAAAGAGCAGAAAGAATATGAGCAACTGACTGCCGAAATCGAGGCCCTGACAAAAGAGAGGACTGAAATCGAGACATTGCTGTCGTCAGGCACCGAGAGCGACCCTGCGAAAATAACCGCAGCCTCGCAACGTATAGGCGAAGTGATTGCACAACTGGACGAGAAAGAGTTGCGCTGGCTTGAGCTGGACGAGATAATGTAATCTCAGAAGTTGTATTTTACCAAGGCGCAGATGCGGTGATTGGAAACTTGCCGCAGGTTGGCGTTGTTGGCGACAGTGCCGTCGGGCTGAAGGTCGCCGTAGGTTGCAGCAGTCCATTCGTATTCAAGGCCTATGTTGAAGGCTTTGGTGTTGAAGCTGACAGAGGGCGCTATGCGGTAGATGGAGTTGATGTTGTCCACCCCTTTCTTGACATAGACATAGTCCGCTATGGGCTTGCCGGTAGTGGCATCCGTCATCAACCGTCCGTCGGCCAAGCCAAGGTTATTGTGGTAGCCAAGGAAAAGATTGGCACGCCAGCGCCGGCCATACGACAAATTAAGGTACGAGACCGAAGCGGTGAGCGGTTGGTACTGGAAGCTTGAGCCGCCTGCAACGAAGGCATATCCGCTGCCAGGGATGGTCAGATGGCCGAGGTTACTGGCCAAGACAGTGTACATTTTAAGGTCGAACTTGCCCTGCATAAACTGGAAAACCGCCATAGGCGAGAGCGAATGGCAGTCGCCCCTGAATCGGATATCCGTACTCATACTTACAGGGCCCGAGGCTCCGGGCATTGTATATGGGACGGCATATAGCTGACTGACGGTAAGGCGGTTATAGTCCACACCGATTTGCGCCCGCCAATGCTCTGAATCGTATTGCATACCCAAGAACAATTCCGGCAGGATGGCATCGTTGGCATATTTGGCACTCTCGCCGTCAGGTCCGGGAGAAGTGAACTGATACTGCCACAGGGCAGAAACGGCAAAGCCGAGTCCCATCGGCGTACTTATTGCATAACTCACCTGAGGTGTACGACTATGGGGGCGGAACGGGGCTCCTGCAGCCATTCCAAGCACGTCGGGAATAAAGGACAGCGGGTGCCAGTTCTGGCCAATGGTGAGCGATTGTCCGTAACGGCCGCCACGGGTCAGTTGCAGGTAGGCCAAGCGAAGGCGCAACACAGTATTGTTGGTCCCGAAACCAGCGAAGTCTGCCTCCAACTTGCCGTTAGAAGACTGCCAGCCAAGGAATCCTGGTCCGTTCAAGTTCACTCCGACACGGCTGCTAAGTGCCAGCAGGTGAGCCTGTGGCACCGCGTTGCGGTCAAAGCGGAGATCGGTGCCATTGGGTGCCGTAACGCCGTTGCCGACAAGGGCGGCCTCCTCTTCGGGCGTTATATTCCAGTCCTCATCGTAAGGAATCATCTGGTATTCACCACCACAAGACGTTATCGTCCTACGGCTGTCATAGTTGAAATAGTTGCGGATAAAGCCATAAGGTGTAACGGACACCTTCTGCGGCTCTTCGGGCTTCACCTTATCAACCGGTCTCTCCTGCCCCATTGAAAGCAGGGGCAGGAAAGCAACTGCTATTAAAATGTGTCGTGCATTCATCACAAAGCGAACAGAACCAGCAACTGTGCGGTAAAAATACGCAGGAACATAGTGAGCGGATAGACGGTGGCGTAACCAGTGTTGGGCAGTTTGCAGCCTTCGGGAGCCATATTGTTGGCAAAGGCCAGCGTCGGCGGGTCGGTATGGCTGCCGCCAATGAAGCCCATCAAGGTATAGTAATTGATCTTCAGTACTAAGCGTCCAAACAGTCCGACAAGCAGCGGCGGCACGACAGTTATGATGAATCCGTAAAGAATCCACATATAGCCGCCCGCCTGAATAGTGCTGACAAAACTGGAACCTGCACCAAGGCCTACGCCTGCAAGGAAGAGGGCGATGCCCACCTCACGCAGCATCCATACGCCGTGGCTGTCTGTGAACTCTGTAGTAAACCAGCCCTTCTTTACGCCAAGCCAGCTACCAACCAGTGCGGCAACAAGCGGACCACCGGCAAGGCCCAGTTTGACTGGTGCCGACATACCGACAGGAATGGGGATAGAGCCTAAGATAATGCCTATGGCTATAATCACGAATATCGGAATCAGGTTGACCTTGTGGCGCATTGCTGCGGTGGTAGCCTGCTTTTCAGGCTGAGGTTGTACCGTCTCGTCATTCGAAGGCTCGTTCTTGAGGTCGATGCGACAAAGAGGACGCAGCACAATACAAGTCAGAATCATACCCACCACGCCCAACGGATAGGCCACAGCATAGCCATTGGCCAAGCGGTCGGCGGCCGCCTCCATACCGAGGTCGCGCACAGTCTGTTGTGCAGCCGACAAGCCAGGCGTGTTGGTGATAGCGCCCGTATAAACGCCAGCCATATCGGTCAGTTCCTCGCCCGACAGCTTGGCAATGACGACAGTAATCACAACTCCAAGTGCAACATTGACCAGAGCCATCAGATTCATAGCCAAGCCTCCCTTCTTGAAAGACTTGAAGAAGCCGGGGCCCACCTGAAGGCCGACAGCCGTGACAAACAGAATCAGGCCAAACTCCTTGATGATATGCAGCATATCGTGGTTGCAACTAACACCAAGGGCGCTCAGGATAATGCCCACAAAGAGCACCCACGTAATGCCAAGCGAGATGCCCTTGATTTTAAATTTGCCAAGAAACAGTCCGGCAAAGATAGCGACAGAAAGCATAAGGACCGTAGTCCCCACGCCGCCGTTAGTCAAAAGAGTAACAAACCAGTTCATTTAGTTCAACAAAAAAAAGATTATCCACAAAATGGAATGTTGAACTCCGAACAGCAGGCCGTTCGGAATTCAACATTCATATTATGACCTGATAATTAGTCGCCGAGGGTGGCAACCATCACGGCCTTGATGGTGTGCATACGGTTCTCCGCCTCGTCGAAAACGATGCTGTTCTCGCTCTCGAACACCTCTTCGGTGACCTCGATACCGTTCAGGCCGAATTTCTCGTGCACGTCGCGGCCAGCCTTGGTCTCCAGGTTGTGGTAGGCAGGCAGGCAGTGCATAAATTTGCACTTCGGGTTACCGGTTTTCTTCATCAGCTCGGCGTTGACCTGGTAGGGCATCAGCATCTTGATGCGCTCTTTCCAAACGCTGTCGGGTTCGCCCATCGACACCCAGATGTCGGTGTAGATGAAATCGAGGCCCTTCACGCCCTTCTCCACGTCGTCGGTGACGGTGAGCTTGGCACCGGTTTCCTTGGCGATTTCCTGGCACTTCTTGACAAGCTCTTTCGAAGGCTGCAGTTTCTTGGGGGCGATGATGCGGATATCCATACCCATCTTCACGCCGCCGACCATCAGGCTGTTACCCATATTGTAGCGGGCATCGCCGATATACGCGAACTTCACCTGGTTGAGGGGCTTGTCGGTATGCTCCTGGATGGTGAGGAAGTCGGCCAGAATCTGAGTGGGGTGAGCCTCGGCGGTAAGGCCGTTCCAGACGGGAACACCGGCGTATTCAGCCAGTTCCTCGACGGTGGCCTGGTCAAAGCCACGATACTCGATACCGTCGAACATACGCCCCAGCACGCGGGCGGTGTCCTTCATACTCTCCTTGATACCAATCTGGCTACCAGTGGGGCCGAGATAGGTGACGTGGGCACCCTGGTCCTTGGCGCCGACCTCGAAAGCGCAGCGGGTGCGGGTCGAAGTCTTCTCGAAAATCAGGGCAATGTTCTTGCCTTTGAGGTGAGGCTGCTCGGTGCCGGCATATTTGGCGCGTTTCAGGTCGCGGGCCAGGTCGAGCAGATAGTTGAGTTCCTTGGGGCTGAAGTCTAAGATCTTCAGGAAATTGCGGTTTCTTAAATTGTAAGCCATAATAAATATGTTTTAAAAAATCAAAATAATCTATTTTTTGCTTGGGAATCTGAAATTATAACCTATGTTAATGCACGGTCCCCACACTCCAACACCATCAACATTCATATAAATTATACCACCACCAAAATCGAAATTTTTATAGCTCGGCCCTATTGTGAATCTATGAGTTGGTAAAGCGTAGCCTTCGACCAAAAGCAATCCAATATGGTAGTCGAAAAAAGCCGTCCACTTGGTATCAGAGGCGTAGGCCCTGACGCCCAACAAAAGTTCCGGATAGGCTAAGCCTTCACTTAATTCAAGACCTAATCCTAACGAGCCTTGAATATTAGGATTGAATTGATAACCGAATTCCGCCGCAACAGCTCCAAACAATTCGGGACGGATAGCATAACGGCTTCCCCTCGAAAAGTCTGAATCACCGGACTGCGCATAGGTGTCGACTGACGAAAACAGCAATGTCGAAAAAAGAGCGACAAACAAGATGAGTTTCTTCATAATTACGCGATTCTTTTATTTAATTATTGTGCTTAACTATTACCTCCAACACTTTCAAAATCAACACTAACGCCAAGGCCATCACTGCCGGGACAAGTACATTTTTCCCATTGATGGGGTCAAAAAGCAACAAGACCAGACTAATTACGACAGCCGCTGCCGTAATAATCAGCAGCCGCTTCATAAAAATCCGATAGCCTTGGGAAGCAAATAATTCTCTCAGTGCCATTATTTCACGATTCTCGTTCCGCAGTGCGGGTTGTTGAGCTGGCCGGCTTCGGTGATGATGCATTCCTTGCCGCCGTGTTCGACGAACATAATAGCGGCGCGCACCTTCGGGGCCATCGAACCTTCGGCAAACTGGCCCTCATCGAGGTACTTCTTGGCTTCGGCGACAGTGATAGTGTCGAGCGCCTGCTCGTTCTCCTTGCGGAAGTTGATGTACACCTTGGGAACGTCGGTGAGGATATAGAACTCGTCGGCACCGATCTCGATGGCGCAGAGTGCGCTGGCAAGGTCCTTGTCGATAACGGCCTCGACGCCCGTCACACGGTCGCTCTCTTCAACCACGGGTATGCCGCCGCCGCCAACGGTAACGACAACGTTGCCCTGCTTAGCCAACTGCTCGACAACCTTTATATTGTTGATACGCACGGGCTTGGGCGAAGCCACCACCTTGCGCCAGCCGTTGCCTTTGGGGTCTTCCTTGTACTTGGCACCCGTCTCGGCGGCAAACTGGTCGGCCTGTTCCTTGGTGTAGTACGGTCCGACAGGCTTGGTAGGATTCTGGAACATCGGGTCGAGCTTGTTGACAGCCACCTGAGTGACCAGCGTCACCACGTTGCGCTGTATATCGTTGCGGGCCATCACGTTACGCAGCCCCATCTCGATCATATAAGCTATCGAGCCCTGGGTCTCGGCCACGCAGAAATCCATCGGCATAGCCTCGATACCCTTGGCGCGGCCAGCCTCGTGCTGCAGCATAACGTTGCCCACCTGGGGACCGTTGCCGTGGCCGATAACCACGTTATAGTTGCGTTTCAACAAGTTGCACAGGCTTTCGCAAGTCTGCTCCACATTGTCGAGTTGTTCTTTATATGTGCCCTTCTGACCGCTGCGCAACAATGCGTTTCCGCCAAAAGCGACTACTGCAAGTTTCTTCATTTATTGCTTATTTACTTTTTATTCAACAAAATAACACACTCTCCCTGTCACGAAAGAGAATGCAAATATACAGACTTTGCTCGATATGGCAAAATAATGTTAATAAAATTATATCTGCAATTCAACGAACAAACCTCGCAGTGGATTAATCTCTGTAAAGGTGTTTCAGGCGAAAAAAGCAAGCAAAAAGCGCAACGCACACTATATCACCACTTTATACTCCAAAGAGACGTTTTTCGCACCCGACTTTTTGATAAATGTGTTAAAATTGATACTAACCGACTATAAACCAACAGACTACCAAAATTTCAAAACAGTTTGAAAACCTCAAAAAAGGTCAAAAAACGCCCTGTATCAAGTCTCTGATTTACAGGTACCAAATTCCTACCAAAGTTTACTCAAAGTTTTACCAAATTCCTACCAAAGTTCACGTTGGTAAACTTTGATAAAAATTTATCAAAAAGTCGGGTGGAATTTAGAGCAGTGTGGATAGCACCCGTTAGGCAATGCTCCTGCCGGGCATACAAAAAAAACGGAGAACCGACTTTTGCAGCTCTCCGTTTTCAGTTTTGCCAGGCTTTACTCATTCTGTGAGGGTTACGCTCACCTCATCAATAAGCAGGTAGGACATCATAGTGGTATTGTGGTGGCGGAATGCGATGCGCAGATCATAGCCTTTGTACTGGTCGAGGCTGATTGTGTGCCGGTGCAGCAGGCAGTCGTCGGTGGTCTCTTCGAGCAGGATGCCGATGGGGACAAAGGCTCCGTCTTTCATTTTGCCCGCATAGACGGTATAGGTCTCGCGGAACCTGTTGGTATTTAGGGCCGAATACCAGAAGGAGAGCGTGTATCCGCCGCTGCCAGGGATGTGGAACTGCGGCGAGACGATCAGGTTGTCGGGCTCGAGAGGGTATTCGGAACAGGATGCGAGGCAGTCCGTGCCGCAAAAACCAAGTCCGGTGTATTGGAATTCATCGGAAAAGAGACGCCACTTGTTGCCGTCGCCATCCTGGTCGATATTGGTCCAGGTGGCAGGAATTGACTCGTCAAAACTGGCGTGAAGCAGTACCGAGTCGCCCGTTTCGGTCGGGTCGACAACCACTTGGTCGGGGTCTGTCTCGACCTTGTTGTCTTTCTCGCAGGCGACAAAGGCCGCAAGCATCAGCATTATTCCCATAATCGGGATTATCGTTTTTTTCATAAATTGACATTTTTGTTGGTTAATGTTTGATTAAGCTACAAAAACGTCTCAAATCGCGAAGTGAACCGTTTTCACCTATATAGTCACGCAAAACCGCTGTTTCGCTGCAAAATGAAGCGAAAATAACTTGAGTAGAAGGAGTGTGATAACCGCTTTTGGGGCTCACTCGGGACTTTTATTCTTTTCATTGTAATTTTTTCAAGAACACGGTTAACCAATTTTCGGATTCACGGCCTGGGCGGACGTCTTCTGTTATGTATGCCTTATTCTATGTCGACGCCCAAGGTGAGGAACACGGCCCAGCTTTTGCGTTTGGTTTCGGCATAGTCGAATCCGTAGTCGAGACCTTTGCAGATGTTGGAGAAGTCGCTTTCACCGATATTGAAGATCGGGAAGCGCATCTGTGCGGCAATGCCGGCGAAAAACACTTCAGTGAAATAGTAGTTCACGCCCAAACGTCCCGAAATGCCCAGGTCGATGTTGGGCAAATCAAAGCCGTTTTTCTCAACGTCGTGCCACTCGTTGGCCTCGGCGTCCTCTATCAGGGTGCCCGTGGCGGCAGCGAATCGCTGTCCCATCGTTTGGCCGCCGAAAAGGGTCTGGACGTAGGGTGTAACGGAAAACTGGATGCCTACCTTTTCGATGGGATGCACTTCGCCGTCAAGTCCGATCTGGAGGTTGAACAGCTTTGACTTGACGTCGAACAGATAGTCGTAGGCACCTCCGATTGTGGCCGCCTTGAGATCGGCTTCGAACGATATCATACTGATTCCAAAGCCAAACGACAAACCCATTTTAAAACGCTCGGTGACGTCGTGCATACCGTTTCCCGTCACGAGGAGCGAGAACGAGGGGTTGTGCGTCACTGAGGCCGGTGTCACCTCGTCATAGTTCCAGTACGGAGATTCTGTTGAATGGTAGAAAACAGGTGTCGACAAAGTATTCTCGACGCCCACGAAAATTGATGACTGACCGTTGAAGCCTGCGGAGGCGGTGTTGTAGAACTGTGCTTGTGCTGCCGTTGCGGTGAAGAGCAACGCCAGTGTCAAAATGTAATGTTTTTTCATTGTGTTGTTATTGATTTGCATTTTATAGTCAACTGAGTGTCCGACGGTTGCCGACAGCCGAAGGCCGACTGACGCGCGCCGCGGGCATTACGGCTGGAAGCCGAGCGTGAGCCCGAGACGGATAAGATTGTTCAGGAATGTCTGGGTTTTGGCGGTATTGGCATCATATTCCTTAAGGAAGTCGTTGCCGAAAAGGAAGCCGTAGCGGACGTAGTAGCCCAGCAGGAAGTGGTCGCCCAGGATGTGGTTGCGGCCGAACTGCAGGTCCAGACCGAACATATTGGCGCCGACGCTGTAGGCATCTGGCGGCTCGGGCACGACAACCTTTTGATAGTCGGCGCCCACCTGCCAGTAGTAGCCCAGCGGGGCCTCGTTCTTGTAGACTCGCCAGGCTAACGAAAGGCCCAAGTCGTTCATCGCGTGATTGTGGCTTCCGTCAAAGAAGGACGAGGGATTGTAGCCTGCCGTCAGGTGTAGAGCACGGCAGCGGCCTACGACAAACTCCAGCTCGCCGGCGATGCCGATGCTTACAGGCAATTCGCGAAGGGAGGAGACCTCGCCCGTCGACGGGAAGACATTGCCTATGCCGAACGAAGGGCTTACGGCGAAATGGAAGCGCGAGCCCATATAGCCCGGCACGCGCGACACCGAATCGACGTCAACGTGCAGGTAGTGGTCGTAGAGCGCCGAGCGGAGGCGTGCATTCTCGTCAGAGAGATCGTATGTGTGGAGATGCCTTGAGAGGCGTTTGCCTTCGCGGACATTGATTTGGACGCTGTAGACAAGGGTGGCTTCGGAATGGGCTATCATTTTGTTCAGCGTAATAGGCAGAATGGGCAGAAACCATATGTAGGTTACGGGGTTTACATCTGTGCGCTGGGTGATGTTCTCGCGGTTCAGGACGATGGTCATATTGAGGGTGCCGGCGTCGTACTTGTCAACAATGCGGTCCATCTGAGGCTGCACAGAGAACATCATATCGAAGTCGCCTTTGGTCTGCCAGAACTCCCCTACCCACTCGTTGAGGTCCACCCACTCGTTGTAGCGCTCGGCGGTGGTGATGTTTTGCAGGCTCTGGTCGGAGAAGTCGATTGAGCCGATGCCGGCCTTGCTTGCAGCGTCGTGGATTTGGCCGTAGAGCGAAGCCTCGCTGCTGTTGGATTTCAGTATGTTGAGTTCTCCGCTCTTCTTGCTTACGACATAGTAGGTGGGGCAGTACACCAGCTGGTTCTTGTCCTTCAGGGTCTTGTCGGCAGCCTTCTCCACGGGCTTCGTCAGATGAGCGTCAATGTAAGCCTTGAACTCAGGGCCTTGCTGAAAGAAGTCGGTGAAGACATAGTTGTGAACATCGCCCTTTTTCTGCTGGTTTTTCTTGCGTTTGAGGCGCTCGTATTTCGACAGGTTTGCGAGGTTTACGGTATCCTCTGCCTGCTGCGAAGGCGGCTCGGCTATGAACGACTCGGCACGGCACTCGTATTTTGTATAGAGGTCGGCGAAGATGTCGTCGAGCATAGCCGTTATCTGCTTGTCGTCGGGGAATTTGCAGTGGCTCTTCCACAGCTGGCGGGCCGTGACGAAGGCCAGGTCATCTTTCTTCAAGTGACGGAAGAGATAATAGCACTGCTGCACTTCGCCCTCAAAGTCCTTGTAGTCGCCCACGACGCTGCTGGTATTGGTGTAGGTCTTGTATTTGGAGAGGCCGTAGAGCGACTGGCAGAGAGCCCGCTCGACGTATGCGTTGTCGGGGAAGGCCTGTTGCAACAGGTAGCAGTCGTAGAAGCCTTTTACATACTCGGAATAGATTATGTCCTGGCGCACGCACTCAAAGCGTGCCAGGGCCTGGATCTGCTCGAATTCGGATTGGGAGACAGTCACAAAGCGGCTGCCACCCGTGGCGTTGCCGACGATGTTGGATGTAGCGATGCGTCGTTTGAGGATGTTCGGGTGGGTGCTCAGCGAGTCGTTGTAGTCGTCGCGCGCGGTTATGGGGTCCACTTCATCCATAAAACAATCGGAAGGCAGCTTGAAATAGGGAGTGTTGAAATAGTCGGTGTCGAAGACCACCTCGTCGAAGGGCAGGTAGCCATACTGGAGCACGTCGAAGACACCCTCGGTGACATCCTTGCTGTAAGGGCTTGGCAGATAGAACATCTCGAGGCCGAGACTGTCGGCTTCGGACTCCATCTCGCGCGAGCGGTTGTGGTATTTGATAAAGTCACGCATCTCTTGCGTCTCTGCGTCTATATCGTCGCTGTCGCGCTTGCGGCGCGATATCTCTTCAAGGCTGTGCTTGCGCAGATAGTGCACTATCTCGTGGCTGAGGACAAAAGCCAGCTGTGCCTCGTCCTCTATCTGCGACACAAGTCCGGTGCACACAAAGACCATACCTTGACCAGTGGCGAAGGCGTTGACATCGGGCGACTTGAGTGTATAGAAACGCAGTTCCTTGCGCAGCTCGGGGTAATCCTTGAGCAGCGTGTCGGCGACGCGCTCCACCATTCGCGTTATGGGGTCGCCATAAAGGACACGGCCCGAAACCATAGTGCGGTTGATTTGATAAGAGGCCATCAGCACCTTGTCGCGGTTGCGCAGCTTGCCGTCGTTGTAGTCGCGCACGCGCTGCTTGTCGAGCGTGTATAGTTCCTCAAGGTTGAGTCTAAAGTCTGATGGCAGAGCCCCTTCCGACTTGATACCGTCGAAATGGCCAAGGTCATACTTCTGCTGAGCCAGCGCCGGCAGGCTGTACATAGCCAGCGCAAGGGCCAGCAGCACACATATTTTCTTCATCGGTGTTTTTGTTTGTTATTCAAATTTAAGCTTGCAGGCATTAGAGCCGAAGGGCTGCGAGAGGAGGAGCAGGTACTCGTTCTCGGCTGTCTTGTGGGGTGCACCTATACATACCGCCTTGGATGGTATCTGCAGTCCATTGCGGGTAATGTTGCCCTGGTGGTCGACCGTCATCGCCATCAGCGTCTGCTTGGCGCGGTTGAGGTTTGTGGCCGTTGCCGGCTTGTCGGGCTTAGGCGTAAGGTTGACAGGGTTGTCGACAAAGAACAAAGTATAGGCGTTGCCGGCGGGGATCAGCCTTGTACGCACACCGTTATGGATTCCTGCCGGAGCCTGCACGTCGCGCGGCACGGTCTTGCTCCATAGTATATGGCCGTCGTTGCCGATGCGGTAGAGCAACATTCCAACATAGTCAGTATAGGTGAACACGCCGTTCAGATAATAGTCATAGCAGCGCTCATAGACCACCGTCGTGCCCTCGTCGTCATAGCGAGAGCTGGCGAAGTTCAACTTGTCGGTAGAGAGTGTCTTCAGTTTCATACGGTAGGTGACATTGCAGAGGTCGCAGATGTTCTCCTTTGTAAACTCAACCTTCTCAAACTTGCTGACCTTTTTGGTCTTGGTGTCATACACGAGAGAATATATACCCGACATCCAGCGGCTGGAGTTGTCCTGTTTCTCGCCCTTGAGGAGGCCCGTGCAATAAATCTTGCCGTTGGCATAGCGCACAATTTCCATATTCTGCAGCTCCGGCAGCACCTCATTGCAAGTGAAGCCTTGTTCCCTCTCGCCGTCTAAGACAGAGAACTGGAGGCGGGTCTCATCGCTGTTCTTTAGCCGCCGGAAGCCAGCGACAATGACATCGCCGCTATCGGTCACGAAATAGTCGTCGATAACATCCATCTTGAATTCCATACTCCACAGCTCTTCCAATCCGGTGTCATACATATTGATGAGCCACTCGGCTTCGCCATCTTCGACCACAGCCAGTATCACGCTCAGCCATTCCTGCGACTGCGACGAGGACACGAAAGTGTAGTGCTTGCCATTCTCGCGGCGCGCGAACGAAGCCAGCTCGACAGGGTCGCCTTTACGGGTCAGCGTCGTAGGGTCATAGCTGACTTTAAGCACCTTGTATTCAGACTTGGTGCTCTCGGTCATCATCATATCTATGGAGCCCTCGTTGACGAAACCGCCGTACATCGAAAAATTCTCGTCGTCGGCCAGCTGCACCCGGCCCTGCTCCACGAGATTGTAGTCATAGCTTATAAGTGAGGGGAAGTTCTTTTGCTTCTTGCCAGTGTTTTGCGGCACATTCATAAGATAGATACGGTCGGCTGTGCTGCCGATAAAGCCCGTTCCCTGCACCACGTTTGACCTTGAATACTTAAGTGCATCCGATTCGGCTCCTACTGTGAGGGTCCACTCCTGTCCAACAGCCACTTGACCCAGGGCCACAAGCATTACAAGCAATGATAACTTTCTCTTATATAGCATTTTCATATAAAGATTGATTTAATTAATATTCTGCAAAGATAAAACTTTTTCGAGAAAACGGGAGTTCCTTCAATAAAAAATAATTGTATTCCGCCCGTTGCCCTGCGGTATGAAGTGCATCCGCATCTGAGGCTTGAGTTGCTGTTCGGCCTCGATATATATCTTTTCGCGTTGATCCTTCTGCTTGTCGATATAGTCCTCGCGCTTCTTGAACATCCTGCGGCGGCGGTTGCTCCTCAGCGCCCTGTGGCCGTTCTCCTCCTTGATAATCTTTTCCACTTCGCTTTGCGTGGGCTTATCAGGATAGGACTTGACGGAGTGCGGGTCGCTGCCTATGGCGCTGTCGGTTGCCGTCGTGTCCTGGAGCTCTGCCAGTGGCGACATTTCCAGGGCAGTGTCGGCATCGGCAATCATTTGTATTTCGGGTGCCTTCGTTTCAAGTACGGACGGTGCTGCCACGCTGTCGGCAACCACCTGCACGCACACCCTGCCAGTCTCCGGCATCGGAGTTGAAGCCAGCCGTTGCTCCTGCGTCTGCGGCCTGTCAATAGCCGTGGGCTCAATGCTGTCTGTTATTGGCAATGCGGCGGTGTCGGCAACAATTGCCGGTTCCTCCGGGCGTGAAGCCGCCACAGAAGGGCCTCCCTGTCGACGCTCCACCATCCACACGCCGACGCCAAGGGCCAGAACCAGCATTGCAGCCATCGCGTAGCGCAACACCGGCTTGGGACGTGACAGCGGGACATAAGGCGCACTGCGTTTCTTTTCCTGCTCCATTCCGCCTATCAGCCGACGAAGCTCATCGTCCGACGGCAGTTCGACGCGTTCCATTTCGTCACTGAACTTACTGTACAATTGCCTCAAGTCCTTACCTTTCATTTCTCTATCCTCCATCCGTTTCATAGCTCATCCTCCTTTTTAGGGTTCAACATCTTTCTCAGTTTCAATTTGATTCGTGTCAGTTTTATGGCCACATTACCATACGTCATACTCATCACCTCGGCAATCTCGCCTGTCTTGAAACCCTCCATCCACATAATAAAGATGTCGCGTTCGTCGGGAGGAAGCATAGCCACCGCTTCGCGCACCTCCTCAAGCATACGGTCCACGCTGTCGTCCTGGGCTATGTCCTCCACCTCGCAATCCTGCCAGCCTTCAGTCTCAAGGCGGCGCCTGCGCATCTGGTTGAGCATCGTATAGCGCGTCACGGCATAGATCCACGTCGACGGCTTGCTTTGCCCCTTGAAAGTGCCGTACGATTCCCACAGCGCCACCACCGCGTCTTGATACAGGTCACGCAGCTCCGAGCGGTTGGCATTGGTATACATCGCGCACACCTTCAGTATCAGCCGCTCGTGCTGTTGTATCATCTCTACAAACCGGTCTTCTTTCTCTCTCTGGGTCATTGTTACGATAATCTTAATCCAATAACTGACTTCTGCCTGTTTTATTTTATTCTAAACCATTCTATCCTACTTGTAACAAAAAAAAACTTTTTTTTACAACACGATGTGATTTTTTTTGCCACCACATAGCCAAACAGCAGTCACTCAGCGCAATACACTTGCAATAAAACCGACCTAAAACCGCGAGGCCTGCGCTTTGCCGCCGAAACGTCCGTGCAATATAACCGCGCGTCAAGCGTTATTGAGCAAAAACACAAAACAATGAAAAAACAACCCTATCTGTTTTTGTTCCTATGCCTTGCCGGTACACTGCTTGTATCGTGCCGTGGCAACGAGGCCGTCGACAAGGCCGTCGACGACACCCTGGCCCAAGTCGCCAGCGACACCAAAGCATCAAGCGAATCAGACGCTTTCGTCAACCTCACCGATGTCGTCCCCGATGCGATACTCGAGATACGCTATTTCGGCACCTACAACTTTGTAGGAGCCCGTATCGACGGCTACGAGCAGCCCACCGCACTCCTCACCCGCCAGGCTGCCGACAGCCTGCGCGCCGTGAGCGACGACCTCAAAGCCAAGGGCTACCGTCTCAAAATCTACGACGCCTACCGCCCGCAAAGCGCAGTAGACCACTTCGTCCGTTGGGGCAAAGACCTCGGCGACACGCAGATGAAGCCGTATTTCTACCCCAATGTCGACAAGAAGTATCTGTTCAGCCTCGGCTACATCGCCTCACACAGCGGACACTCGCGCGGTTCGACGCTCGACCTGACCCTCTTCGATATGAATACCGGGAAAGAGGTCGATATGGGCGGCACCTTCGACTGGTTCGGAACCGAGAGCCATCCCGACTGCGGCGGCGACCCCGCCACAGGCACCTGGCGCCCGAACGACACCGTCACCGCCAAGCAGTTTGCCGCACGTATGCTGCTGCGCAACGCGATGATGCACCACGGCTTCAGGCCCTACGACTGCGAATGGTGGCACTTCACCCTCCGCAACGAGCCCTTCCCCGACACATATTTCACCTTCCCCGTCCGCGAGCTCTAAAGCATCATTCCAACGCAATCGGACTAATATCTCAGCAACGGCATCGCCGGCATAATGGCGAAGGCCTGCCGCAATGTGCCTGACAACCCGCACAAGGCCAAGTCCGCCTTCAAGATGCAACGCCTTTTGCACTTTATTACGCAAGTTCCGTTACGCGAATTACACAATGCAAAAGTACAAACTTCTTCCGAATTGGCAAAAACCATTTTATTAACCCAAATCGGTCATTAGACCGACAGACGTTATAATAAGACCCGAACAATGTCTCTTTATGCCATCTTTGCATTTCTTTCGGCATCTTGTCCCCCTCGCCATCTCGACGTAGCCCGCTACGCCTTCGATGGCGACGCGGCCAGTCTGCTCGAAACAAATACAAAGCTGACATAAAGTCTAATGACCGATTTGGGTTAAAAAAATCCATAACCGGCATAAAAAAAAGGCAGGGCACCCTCGGGGTGCCCTGCCGCCATATAAGGGTTTTCGAAGCGTTGTCAGAGCTTGTCGTTCGAGCCGAGGACGTTGACGATCTTGTGGATGTACATCTTCTTCATACTCTCGCGGGCAGGCTTCAGGTACTGACGCGGGTCGAAGTGGTCGGGATGCTCGGCCAGGTGCTTGCGTATGGCGGCGGTCATTGCCAGACGGCTGTCGCTATCGATATTGATCTTGCACACAGCGCTCTTGGCGGCCTTGCGCAGCTGCTCCTCGGGGATGCCGACGGCAGCCTTCAGCGAACCACCATATTGATTAATGGTGTCCACCTCGTCTTGCGGCACCGACGACGAGCCGTGCAGCACGATGGGGAAGCCGGGCAGTTTTTTCTCGATGGCTTCGAGCACGTCGAAAGCCAACGGAGGCGGCACAAGG
>CAJOMZ010000040.1 GCA_905236645.1 uncultured Bacteroidales bacterium | reverse complement strand
TTCCGCTCGAAGTGAGAGTGTCGGCGATGGACTTCAACGAGGTGACATTGCCGATGTTGTCGGCCAGATAGCGTATGACGCGTTCCAGTATGTCGTTGTCCTGTAGACGGCTACGTTGCATAATGTCTTTCAGTATCACTGTGCTGTAGATGCCCTGCAGATATTGACGCAGGTCGACCCCCGCAGAAAGGTTGATGGTATAGGGAAACGACGAGGAACCAATATAGTCACGGTACAGTTGTTCCCCTCGTGCATCGGTGGTTGTTTGGTATTCTCCAAGGGAAAACGGAAGCACCTCAATTCAATCTCAATATATCTGCCAGAAAGCAATGTCGATATTTCGCCCGAAAGAAGATAGGCATTGGAACCGGTCAGATATATATCCACATTCTCTTTCAAGAACAGACTGTCGATTGCCTTCTGAAACATATCCACGGATTGTATTTCGTCCAGAAAAACATAGTTCATCTTGTTCGGTAGCATCCGCGTTGAGATATAACTATATAATTCGCGATAGTTTTTCAGATTTTCAAATTCCAAATCCTCAAGATTGACCGCAATTATCTGTTTTTCGTCCATCACTCAAAAGCATCTGTTGGAATTGAGCCATCAAGGTGCTTTTCCCGCAACGCCGAATACCCGTTATTATCTTGATAACGTGTTTGTCGCGCCACTGTGAGAGCTGATTGAGGTAAGTCAATCTACTTACTGTATTCATATCTTATATTTTTGAATTCGAATGCAAAGATATGCAAAAAAAACGATATGTTTGCATTTGAATGCAAATTTTTAGCTTCGAATGTGATCGAAAAAGGTTCCCAACATATAACAAAGCAACAGATAAAATTGCTTTTTTATAGGAAGTGAAATCCACAAATTCTATATTAATTTTCGAATTACAATCCAAAAACTTGTACCGAATTTAAGGATTAGGGGGTGGTAGAAGTGGTAAGGAAAAAGAAAATCAGGCCGACAGAATATGACTGTCCGCCTGATCTAATACGTTCAAAATAGCGTGGGAGGCTGTTACTTCTTCACCAGCACCTCGTCGATCATACCGTAGGCTTTGGCTTCCTCGGCGGTGAACCAGTGGTCGCGGTCGCTGTCGTGCTCTACCTGCTCGAAGGGCTGGCCGCTGTGCTTGGCTATGATATCATACAGCTCTTTCTTCAGCTTCTGGATTTCGCGCACGGTGATTTCCATATCCGAGGCCTGGCCTTCGGCGCCGCCCATAGGCTGGTGTATCATCACGCGGCTGTGCGGCAGGGCGCAGCGCATTCCCTTCTCGCCGGCGCAAAGCAACACCGATGCCATCGATGCGGCCAGGCCAGTGCAGATGGTCGCCACCTTGGGCTGGATGTACTGCATTGTGTCATAGATGCCCAGACCGGCATAGACACCGCCTCCCGGCGAGTTTAGATAAATCTGGATATCCTTCTGGTTGTCAACGCTCTCAAGGAACAGCAACTGAGCCTGAATCACGTTGCTCGTATAGTCGTCGATGGCAGTGCCCAGAAAGATGATGCGGTCCATCATCAGGCGGCTGAAGACATCCATCTGCGTCATATTCAGCTGGCGTTCCTCGATAATGTAGGGAGTCAGCGAGTCGCTGACCATACCTGCCATTGCGTTCTTGTTTATCGCCGAAGTGTATTTGGCGTAAGTGGTGCTGCTGATGCCACAATGACGGGTGGCATATTTCTCAAATTCATTCATAATATTTAATTGTTAATTGTTTACGTTTCCGGGGAATCGAATCTCATCCCTCCTTTGTTTTGTCCAGCAGATTCGGGCGGCGTTCCTTTGTCCTTTCCAATGCCTGGTCGTAGCGCCACTGGGCTATCTTGCTGTGGTCGCCACTCAGAAGTACGTCGGGCACCTTCCAGCCCCTGAACTCGGCCGGGCGCGTATACTCGGGCGGTGCCACAAGGCCGTCCTGGAACGAATCCTCCAGGGCCGACTGCTCGTCGCCTATCACTCCGGGCAGAATCCTTATCACCGCGTCGCATATCACTGCCGCCGCCAATTCGCCACCGGTAAGCACATAGTCGCCTATCGATATCTCCTTGGTGATGAAATGCTCCCTGAGCCGTTCGTCAACGCCCTTGTAATGGCCGCACAGCACAATCAGGTTCTCCTTCAGCGACAGCTCGTTGGCCATCGGTTGGCAGAACATCTCGCCGTCGGGCGCGGTGTAGACGACCTCGTCGTAGTGGCGCTGCGACTGCAGTTCCTCAATGCAGTTGGCCAAAGGCTCCACGGCCATCACCATTCCCGCACTGCCCCCGTATGGGTAGTCGTCCACGCTGCCGTAGCGCGTCAGCGAATAGTCGTGCAGGTCGTGGAAGCAGACCTCCACCAGGCCCTTCTTCTGCGCACGGCTCACAATGCTCTCCTTGAAGAACATATCCATCATATTGGGAAACAGTGTCAGTATGTCTATTCTCATAACGTTATACTCTATAGCTATCTAACTCTAAGCCGCTTGCCTATCTGCAGCACGGTGGTCTCCTTGATGCCGTTCAGCTTGCACAGCTTCTTGACCGTGGTGCCGTTGCGGGCGGCAATCTTGCTCAGCGTGTCGCCGCTGCGCACCTTGTAGTACTTGGCCTGTGATGCCTGCGACGGCTTGGGAGCAGGCTTCGACGGGTCGCGCTGCTGGCTGGCGGCGATGGTGCTGCTGTTGTTCGCGGCGGTACCAGCGTCGGCGTTGATGCGGGCAATGTCTCCCGGCGAGGGCGACGCGTGGCTGCTGCCCCTCTTCGAGAAGTAGGCAGGCGTCAGCGTCAGCTCGTCGCACAGCAGCTTGTGCTCGCCGCAGTCAATCACATATTCGGGGTTCATCGCCTTGCCCATATAGCGTATCTCGAAGTGCAGGTGGCTGCCATAGCTGCGGCCCGTGTTGCCGCACAGGGCTATCACCTGGCCGGCGCGCACCGTGTCGCCTGGATTCACATCGCGCTGCGAGAGGTGGGCATAGTAGGTCTCCAATCCGTTGAAGTGGCGCACCACTACCAGATTGCCGTAACTGTTGTTCCATTTCGATATGCGCACAATGCCGTCGAAGGCCGCAAAGACAGGTTCGCCCGTCGGCATTGCCAGGTCCACGCCGTAGTGCCAGCGGCGGCGCCGTGCGCCGAAGTGCGACGACATCTTGGCGTGCTCCGGCGTCGGGAAGCAGAACTTGCGGCCCTTGTCCTTGTTGGTCAGGTGTATCGTCACCTCGTTGGGCAGCTCCGATGTGCTGGCATAGTGTATCACCTCGCTGTCCATCGTGGCGTAAAGGATGTCGAACTCGCTCTCCACGCCGTCGCCCATCTGCTCGGGGCGGTACAGCTGCGAGCTGGCTTCCAGTTCCTCGTCGGGCTCGCCTTCGGGCTGCTTCAGCGTCGACGGTATATTGTTGCGCTTCTGGTCGGCAGGCTGGTCTATCACCACGTCCTGGTACTCGTTGTCCTGGTCGTTGTATATGACATCCAGCTTGTTGACGTTGATAACCTTTTTCGAATCGTTATTTGTCCTGCTGTTGTTGTTCTGGCACACTGCCATCGCCGGCAGGCAAAGCAACAAAGCTATCAATAGTTTCTGCATAAGTCGTTTTTTAGTTTAACATAGTGATTCTAATTTCCTCTTTTCCCAAAAGTCGGCCCCCTCGATGCCTAATGCCTCGGGGTCGAACACGGGCTCCACGCCGAGCCGTTTCTGCCGCTCATAGTCGCGCAGCGACCGCAACGCCTTGGGCGAAAGCAGCAGTATGGCCACGATGTTGATCCACGCCATAGTACCCACGCCGATGTCGCCCAGCGTCCACACTATGCTGCTGCCCGCCATCGAGCCTGCGAACACCGACGCCACGGTGAGCAGCCGCAACGCCCACACCGCTGCCTTCTCGCCGCGGTCGTCGCCGAAACGCTTGTCGGCGCGCCGGTACTCGTCCTCCATCGATGTCAGCATACGCTCCTCGCCGTCCATCCATCGCCTGCCCTCGTCGCCCGGCTCTGGACCGTTGGCGTCGCGCTCGGCGGCGACCATAGTACGCATCGCGTTGAGCCTGCGCAGGCGGATGCGCGAGAAGAGGTACACCAGATTGGTCTCGGCATAATAGTAATAGGCCATAGTCGTGGTGAAAGCGAAGAAGAACAGGGCAAAGCTGATGATGATATCGCCCAGCCGCGCTCCCGTCACCGTGGCCAAAGCCCCGCTGGTGTAGAACACGCCCGGCTCGCCAAGGGGCGCTCCGGCGTTCTGCTGCAGGTAGGTGACCACCGTGCCGCTGCCCGGCACAATCTGCACACTCTCAATGATATTGTATGTGCCGCAGGCCAGAATCATCATTGCCGTGGCTGTGCACACCAGCAGCGTGTCGATGTAGACCGAGAAGGCCTGCACCATACCCTGCTTCACAGGGTGGCTCACCTTGGCGGCGGCGGCCACTATGGGGCCCGAACCCTGGCCGGCCTCGTTGCTGTAGATGCCGCGCTTCACGCCCCACGCTATCGTGCTGCCCAGTATGGCGCCGCCAAGCTGACTGGCGCCCACGGCGCCACGCAGCATCTCCATAAACACGTGCGGCACAACCTCATAGTGCACCGCCAGCACTATCAACGACAGCACTATATAAAGTATTGCCATAAAAGGCGCCACAATCTGCGCGACATTGGCAATGCGCTTCACGCCGCCTATGATGACCAGCGCTATCAGCAGCGCCACGCAGAGGCCTATCACCCAGGCATCCACGCCCAACGTGCGCTCCATCGAAAGGGCTATGCCGTTGCACTGCACCGGCGGCATCAAGATGCCGCACGCCACAGCCGCCATCACCGCAAACAGGCTGCCGAAGAATGGACTGTGAAGCCCCTTCTCTATATAGTAGGCCGGGCCGCCGCGGAACTGCCCGCTATGATCCTCCTTGAAAATCTGCGCCAGCGTAGCCTCGATAAAGGCACTGCCGGCACCGAAGAAAGCAATGATCCACATCCACACAATGGCTCCCGGGCCGCCAAAACCTATGGCCGTGGCCACACCCACGATGTTGCCCGTACCCACACGGCCGCTCAGCGTCATAGCGAAAGCCTGGAACGAGGTGATGCCCGTCTTCTGCGTCTTGTCGGTAGAGAACAGCAGGCGGCACATCTCGCCGAAGCGACGCACCTGCACAAAGCGCGTCCGCAGCGAGAAATAGAGGCCCGCACCGAGGCACAGCACAACCAGCGGAGTGCTCCACACCCACCCGTTGACCGTCTCGATGGCACGCGTCACAAAGTTCGACAAGGCGAGGAAAAAACCATTCATACGTAACGTAACGATGCCGATGCCCTTTTATTGCCCCGCACCCGAAAAAAAACGAAACGAAAGTCCCCAACCGTCCGCAACGCCCCGTAGCGACGACAGCCCCGACTGCGCGACGGGGAAAATTATCCTTCGCCCCCTCGGGGCTTTTTATTTGTCGCTTTTGTTGCAGGGGGTGCGCCACGCTGCGCCCCTGCCCGTGTTCTGCCGCCCCCTCGGGGCTAACCACAACCGTATTCTTGTGACATCCGCCCTGCCCACGGCCTGCCCCTCCGCCCGTTTCGCACCCTGTCAACACCGTTCGTTGGTCCAGTCGTTGTCCAGTTGTTGTCCAGTTGTTGTCCAGTCAATGACTGGACAACAACTGGACAACAACTGGACAACAACTGGACAACGAACGAAGATGGTCCCGTAACTTACTGGTAATGAATGCTCGTTTTTACGGCGTTTAACTTAAGTCGGTCCAATGACCGATTGGGGACTATACCCTCTGTCGGTCTAACGGCCGATATTGGACAATGCCCCGAGGGGGCGACTGAAGGTTATGTTTTGCCCGTTGCCCGTCAGGGGCTTATCAAGGCTGTCTGTTCAGGGTAGAGGCCGAAAACAGGCTGTCTGTCAGAACGTGAAGTTGGCGCCGAGGCAGATGAGGAGGGGCAGCTGGTTGACTTGCTCGAAGGTGATGCGGTCGAAATAGAAGATGTTGTGGCGGTCGTAGACGTTGGTGGCGCTGAGCGACACTTCGAGCAGTCCGCGGCGTCCGATGGAGAACTTGCGTTTCACGCCCAGGTCGAGCCTGTGGTAGGTGGGCAGGCGTCCGCCGTAGATCTCGTCGTAGTAGATGCCCAGCGTGCCGTTCTCGCGCAGGTAGTCGCTGCTGATGCCGCCGGCGAACTGCAGGAACTCGTACATTCCAGCAGTGCGCGTGAAGGGGAATCCGCTGCCGAAGCTCCAGCGTCCGCTGAGTTCCCACTGGCGGTCTTCGCCGAGGGCATAGGTGGCCAGCAGGTTGACGGTGTGGCGCCGGTCGTAGTGCGGGAAGTAGGTCTGCACCTCGTCGGTGCGCTTCACGAAGCCGAGCGAGTAGGTCATCCACAGGTAGAGGCGTTCCAGGTCGTAGCAGGCGCTGAAGTCGAGGCCCGTGGCGTTGCCTTTCTCGATGATGAAGTCGGTCAGGTAGTACTGCGGCTGTTCGTAGACGCCTCCCGACACGTAGGCAGGGTCGGTGCGGTCGTAGTACTGGTTGTGGTTGATGCCTATCAGTTGGCTGAAGTTCTTGTAGTAGAACTCCAGGTTGAGCGTCAGGTGGTCTATCATATCGTATTCCACGCCGGCCACGATGTGCTGTGCCTTCTGGACGCAGTTCTTCACCTTCTCGTCCTGATAGTAGGCCGGTATGTTGAGCTGGCCCGAGCCGGTGAGGAAGCCTGTGAAGAGGTTGACGATGTCGTGGTCCGAGCGGGCGTCGAGTACAATCTGGCTGTAGAGGCCGGTGGCCAGCTTGAAGCGCAGGTTGTCGCCCAGATTGTATTTGACCGCCAAGCGCGGCTCTAAGCTGGTCTCGCCGAACGAGGCGTAGTATACAAAGCGCAGGCCCGGGTCGAGCAGCCAGTTGCCGAGGTGGGCGTTGTAGGTGGCGTAAGCCGAGAACGAGCTGGTGTTCTCGTCCTGTGTGCGGTTGACTCCATAGGCGTTGGTGTAGCGGTAGTCGGTGGAATAGCCCTCGATGCAGATGCCGTAGCGCGCCTTGTCGACGCCTATGAAGTTGGTGATGCCCATCGACATATTGAAGCCTGAGATGCCGCTGTACCTGGGTGTACGGGAGCCGTCGTCGAGGTTGATGTTGTATTTGGAGTAGGCCACGGTGCCGTCGACCAGCGACGACGAGCCGGTCATAAGGGCGAAGTTGGTGCCGGCTCCGAAGTTGTTCCAGTGGAAGTCGGCCAGTGACTGGTAGCCGTTGACGCGGTCGTCGAAGCGGAAGCCGAAGAAGTTGATCTTGCTGCCCACGCCTGAGTTGAGAGACACTTTGCCGTAGAGGTCGAGGAAGTCGAAAGGCAGGCCGCCGTCGATGTAGGGGTAGATGGCTTTCGACGATTGCGACAGGAAGGAGTTCTTGGCGGTAAGCAGGTAGGTTACGGTGGCCGTAGAGCCGTTTTTTTCGCGTTTCAGGGGGCCTTCGAGGACGAGGGTGGACCCGAATGTGTTGAGGCCTATTTTGCCCGTGTGGTGGCGTTTATTTCCGTCGCGCGTGCTGATGTCCATCACCGACGACAGGCGTCCGCCGTACTCGGCTCCGAAGCCGCCGGTATAGACGTCGGCGTTGAGGATGACGTCGGTCTCGAAGATGGAGTAGAGGCCTATGCTGTGGAAGGGATTGTAGACTACCATACCGTCGAGCAGCGTAAGGTTCTGTATCATAGAGCCGCCGCGTATGTAGAGCTGTCCGCCTTGGTCGCCCGTTGAGTTGACGCCGGGCAGCACCTGCAGGTACTGCGCCAAGTCTGCCTGGCCGCCGATAGAGGGCATCTGCTGTATCTGCGTGGCGGTGATCTTTTCGACCGACACCTGCGTCTGCATCCGTCGCTCCTGCCGTTTGGTGGCAGTGACGACGACATCCTTGAGCTTCATCGCGGCGGGTTTGAGGTGGATGTTGCGCGTGATGGTCTGGTGCTTTAGGGTTACTGGCTCGCTGTATTCCTCATAGCCTATGTATTTGACTTTTATCACATAGCTGCCGTCGGGCACTTTGTTGATGAGGAAGTAGCCGTTGATATCGGTCGACGACCAGTAGTTGGTGCCGTCGAGGAAGACCTGTGCGAAAGGGATGGCCTCGCCCTTCTCGTCGTCCATAAGCACGCCCTTGATAGTGTTCTGGGCAAAGGATGCCAAGGCTACGGATAGGAAGAGCAGGAAGCTTAGGAGCTGTTTCATAGCTGGAGGGCGGCTGTTCTTGCTTAATGTATAATCTTAAACACCAACTCTTTGAGCAGCTCGCCGTCGGTGACGTTGCCGCTGTTGCGGATGCCTTTGCTGCGCAGGTCGGTGTCGTAGAGGTAGCCTATGCAGCTGGCCAGACGGCCCAGCGTGTAGTTGGACGCGGCGGTCTCGTAGTCCTTCATAAAGTAGGGATGCACCTTCATTTCGGCCATAGCCTGCTGTTTGTCTTGCGCCTGGTGGAAGAGCATCACCTTGATGAAGTAGCCGTAGAGCGAGGGCAGGATCATCTGGATGGGGTTCTCCTTGGGGTTGGCGGCAAAGTGGTTGACGATGCGGTTGCACTGCACGATGTCGCGGCGACCGATAGCGTTCTGCAGCTCGAAGACGTTGTAGTCCTTGCTGATGCCGATGTTGCTCTCGATGACATCCTCGTTGATGACCGAGCCTTGCGGCAGCGAGATGTAGACTTTCGACAGCTCGTTGGCAATCTTGGCAAGGTCGTTGCCGAGCGATTCGGCAATGAGGACTGCCCCTTTCTGCGTGATGGAGTAGCCGCGCTGCGAGACAACGTTGGCTATCCAGCCGGGCACCTCGTAGTCGCGCAGCTTGTTCTTCTCGTAGACCACCCCTTTGGTGCTGATGGCCTTGTAGAGCTTGGTGCGTTTGTCGAGCTTCTTGTAACGGTAGCAGAAGACGAGGAGGGTCTGGGGCTGCGGGTTGTCGAGATAGGTGGCCAGCAGGTCCCAGCCTTTGCTTATGTCCTGTGCCTCCTTGACAAGCACCAACTGGACTGGCGACATCATAGGGTAGCGTTTGGCAAGGCTTATGACGGCTGTCATATCGACATCGCGGCCATAGACCACGGTCTGGTCGAAGTCGCGGAAGTCGGGAGCAATAACATTATTCTCGAAATAGTCGGAGACGAGGTCGATATAATAGTTCTCTTCACCTGTAAGAAGATAGACGGGCTTGTAATGGCCCGCCTTTAGTTCTTCTATCAGTTGTTTTTCGCTTACAGCCATAAACTGCAACACCTATGGTTAGCGTCTGCTATGACCTTTCTTGCCGCCTCCTGGCATACCGGTATTGAATACAGGACGAGCTCCGGCAGGTGTTGTCCAGTAGTAGTATTCTCTCGTGTCACCGGCACCGGGACGCGAATCCACCCAGGCGTTGAGGGCTTCACCGCAATGTTGTCCTACGAAACTGGTTGGGTCTACTGTTCCGCCAAGCGTCTGTTCGCTGTGCATCGAGATGATTTCGTAAGGGCCGTATTCGTTGCCTTCAACCGTTATCGTGGTGTTGGCGACACGGTTGCAGTATGTTGAGGCAACCGTGGCCGAGAAGCAGAAGGGGCCCTCGTGGTGCTCGCTTACATTATCATATTGGCCTACGAACATCTGGCCCTGGGCGCTCCAGCAGTTCTGGACGTCTGCATCTTCGTCGTTGGCCAGATGGCCAATAATTCCGCCCGAGTTGGTGGCACCAGTGACACGGCTGGTGTTGTAGCAGTTGTAGACCTTGCCCTTGAGCAATTCACCCACGACGCCGCCGCAATTGTTGGCTATGCGGACGTTGTCGAGGGCGCCATTCAGGAACGCGGTGCGCGTGCAGCAGTTATAGACCTCGGCAGAGGCATTGTCCATCGTGGCCACAATGCCACCCACATTGTCACTCGAAGCACGGATTTCCACACCGTTGGTGCAGTTCCTCACAATGCCGTCGTTGACGTTGCATATTCCACCCACGCTGCCGTCGATGGTATAGACAACGGTACCGGTCGAGGTGCAGTTGTCGATGATACCGGTCTCATTGTTGTTGAAGGCTATAACGCCCCAGTTGCCGGTAGAGGTGATTGCCGTATTCGACGACACCTGGCAGTCTCTGACAGTGTCGTTGTTATTGTAGGTGATACCTGCTATATTGTTGCCGTGGGGCACAGCGACCGAAAGGGTAAAGTTGCCTTGTATTGTACCGTTGTTGGTGTAGCAGATACCTGCCACGTTGCCATTGGTCGAGGTGAGCTGTGCCTCGTTGGCACCACCGATGATTTTTCCTGCGTTGATAACGCACAATCCTGCAAGATTGGCATTGGAAGCATCGGTAGTGGCAGTGCACTTGTTGTGGCACTCTTTCATCGTACCGTTGTTGAGGGTGCACATTGGCGAGAAGGTGGAGCCGGAATACAGCGTCGGGGTGCTGGTGCCCTTGACATAGACACGGTAGACAAAGCCGTCTGTGGCTATCGACTCAAAGAGAGGTTTGTCGCTCTGGTTGGTAATGCCGCCATTGGTGGCTGTCGACGAGGCGAAATACATATAGCCTCTGAAGTTCTGTATGCCTGTGTGCCAGTTGGCGTAACGCGAACTGGCATTGTTTCTTTCTTCTTGTGAAAGATTATTGTAGTCCTCATTATTAAGCAGCACGATGTCGCTACGGACAATCTTCACGTAGGTGGGTTCATCTTTCGACGATTCGGAATAGCCTCTGATGGTCTGGCCGTTGATGGTACCGCCGTTGTTGTAGACATCGCGAAGCTGCTCCAGTTCCTTGCCTGAATAAATCTGGAAGGGACGGTCTTTGGTGCCGCTGCCAACCAGACGTATGTTGCTCGACGAGCCGGAACCGCTTTCGGAGGCCGACCAATTGGTAACTTCGATGGCGCGCATCATCGTTATGTTGCGGCGGTGGATATCGGCCTTGAAGTCGCGTGTGAAGTATCTGTTATCAGAACTCTTGACAGTCATTCGCAGGTTGTAGGTTGTCACTGCACTTGCATTGGTCACTGCCGGCAGAGGCAGGTAGAAGGTCAGCAGCTTGGTGGGGCCCACTTCCTTGTTGATATTGTCGATGACAATGGTGCGCGATTCGTCGGTGACCGAGGTACCGGTCAGGTAGGGAGCGTTCTGGGTAATGTCGTTGACGTTGAAGTGGCCGGAAATCTGTTTGTTTTCATAGCCGTGCTCTGCGCCGACCTCTTTGAAGGTTATCTGCGAGATTGTTTTAGTAGTGCTGCTCATTACCTGCACGCGCAGTATACCAGCGACAACGTGGAAGTATATTTTTCCATAGTTTGCCATTCCTGTGGCATCGTATGCCACCATCGGCAGAGCGCCACGTCCGAACGACGAGTCGGGGTCGGTGGCGTCGCTGTTTTCGCGATAGGTCTGCGTGGCCGGGAAGATAAGGTCGGTATATGTTGTACCGTACGATGTCGAGGGATAGATGGAGTAGAACACGGGGGCCTCGACGTTCAAGGTGCTCGTGCTTCGGAAGAAAGCATCGAGGGTGCCTGCACCGCTTACCAGTTCGCAGTCAACGGCGTTGTCGCCGTCATAGACCTTGATTATGTCGTCCTCCTCCCAATATATCCATTTTTCGGCGTGACCAAGATAGGTCTTCGAGCCGTCCTCATCAGTAGCCGAGAACTTGTCCATCTGGCCACCGAAGGTCATTATCTCCTTCTTCTTGCATCCTGCAGTCAGCAGGGTTGCTGCCGCAAGCAGAATTATGCTAAATGTCTTTAAACTTTTCATCAGTTAACGTTAAAGTTAAGGTTATCAATACCACTCGCCGTGATAGTTTTCTCCGGCGTGACCTATGTCGCCGCCTGGGGTTATCTCCGTTTGGTCGTTGATTTCGCTGAAAGTCTCGCCCAACGTTCTCCCTTCGGGCGATTCAGCAAAGCCACGCTCTACAGCATACTCGTAGATATCAAGCTCGGGAGCCCGGTATGGTAGTTTCTCGATATGACTGGTTGCTTTTTTCATTTTTTCTTTCTGAGATTCTGAAAATAATTGTCAATACCTTCGTCAAGTTCGTCGAAGAAGTCTTCCTCGCTGATCTCGACATCATAGTCGCTTACGTCCATAGTGTCTTCGATGGGAGCATCGGTTTTCTCGATGTTCTCGTCGCAGGGAGCAGCGTTGTTTTTTTCGTCGTCTTTCATTGTTGGTCGTATTTGTCTGGGCAGGGCCATCGGTCCTGCCCGACAGCGAAGACATTATTTCTTGATTACTTTCTTGACTACCGTGCCGTTGGCGGTACGGACGCGTACATAGTAGGCGCCAGCTGCCTGGTTGTTGAGGTCGAAGGTGGTCTTGTCGCCTTCCACCTTCTTGGAGAGTACGCGGCGGCTGACATTGTCGTAGACCTCGATGCTTTGCAGGTCGCTGCCTTCGACGTTGACGATGCCACGCGTCGGGTTGGGATATACATTGACATCCACAAGTTTTTGCACCTCGGTGACACCGACGCCGCTGTTGACGACATAGAGTGTCAGCACCACTAACGAGTCGCAGCCGTTGGCATTCTGCAGGCTGTCAATGAACTGGAGGGTGCAGATATCGCGGACGCGGTTGTACTGGTTCAGGTCGCGCAGCTGGTCGGCTGTCAGGCTGAAGCCGTAGCCCTCGTAGTCTTCGCCGAGGTTGACAGTGTCGCTCACCTGTGTGGTGTCGCCATAGTTGATGGTGAGCATCAGGGTGAGGGTGCTGTCGACGAAGTCGGCACTATCAACAAAATGGAAGATATAAGTGCCCGACTGGTCAAAGGTGAGGCCGTCGAACTCCAAGTTCTCGCACGACGAGGTGATGAGAGTGTCGTTGACGGGGATGAGGTCGGGCTCGCCGAAGATCGGGTAGCCGCTGTTGACATTCTCGAGGTCGCTGCGCCACGTGTTGTAGATACCTGTGGAGTCGTGGTCGCGCACCCAGGCGTTGAGGGCGCGGGTCAAATTGGAATAGCCGTCGACACGCTCGGTAAGCAGCACTTTGTTGCCTTTACCCTTGAAGGTGGTCGACTTTTGCGGCTGTGCGCCCAAATTGAAGCCCACCATATTGTCAGCCATACCATCGACATAGTAGCAGTTGCTGATGCTAACATTGTCGTCGATGAAGCCGGCAATACCACCAAGGAATCCATTGTTCCTGTCGTAGTCGGCGACACCGTAGACATAGTTGTTGTTCATTTCTATATCCTTGGCATAGCCGATGAGACCGCCCACGCGCTGCGATGTGTTGGAAGAGAGAAGGCGTGCGTAGTTGTTGTTGAAGATGGTCCGGTTGTTAGCCTTGTTCTTCCCCATCACGACGGCGCCTTTGCTGTAGCCGATAATAGCACCGACATAGAGGGCCGAAAGTTTCGAGATGTCGATATAGCCATAGTTCTGTGCACTGTTGTTCCTTACAGTGTCCACACCCTCAAGTAGACCGAGGAAACCACCGGCATAGATAGCGTTACCATAGGCACCGATCTTGCCAGCTCCACCGGCATTGCCTACCATACTCAACTTACAGTCAATCAGCGACGAGTTGACCATATGCGAGATGAAACCGCCAATGGTATATTCGCCAAAGATGGCGCCTCGCTGAATGGTGACGTCTTTGATGATGGTGTTGTCCATAGCCTCGCCGCAAATAGCTGAGACGTAAGTGTTGCCACGGACCATTGTGGAGTCAACAATGAAGTTTTTGATAGTGGCACCTCTCGTCTGGCCGAACATACCGACAAGCGGGAGGGTGGTTTCGTTTACAAGGATGTTGGTGACGTGTGCTCCGTTGCCGTCAAAGACACCTTCAAACGGGTTGTTGGCGTTACCAAGCGGCGTCCACTTGTGGGCGGACATATCGAACGGCGTTTCGTCGGTAGGATCCAAAGTAATTGTATTGAAGTGGAATGTCTGGGCATTCTGGCTGTTGTAGCCGTTGACGGTACTGATAAGCCAAGCAAGACCTTTCTCTGTCTTGATTGTCACGTTGCCGTAATAGTCGAGGTCATAGTCCTTCAACGTAGCAGTGTGCTCATCGCCGTCGACATCCCTGTTGTCAAACGAAGTGACGTGCTGCCACCAGTAGTCGCCGGGGACATAGAATATAACAGGGTTGTTGACCTCCGAAGAAGAACCTACCACGAAGTTGGCAGCCTCG
This sequence comes from uncultured Bacteroidales bacterium, assembly GCA_905236645.1. Taxonomy (GTDB): domain Bacteria; phylum Bacteroidota; class Bacteroidia; order Bacteroidales; family P3; genus Colimorpha. The sequence goes on along the minus strand of CAJOMZ010000040.1, from coordinate 10,036 downwards.
GGTGAAGACGGGTCGTAGTCCCATCCGATGAACTCCCAGTTGCCGGATTTCGGTGTGGGGTTCAGGTGCAGCACTTCACCCGGACAGACTTCGAATTCAGGACGGTACTCGTCATTATTCATCTTTTCTGTTGTAAGCTCGTCAAGCACCATATCATTAATATCGGTGACAGTGATTGAACCACGTGCAGCCACAGGATAGATGGAGGGCTTGACGCGGAAAGACTGGAATACACGCAGATAACGCGGTGTCATATCGCCGACTTCGCAGGTGCCGTCACCCTTGTAGGGCTTACCGCTGAAGTCTTCGTTGCCGTTGCCTTCGCCACCATTTGCACTCTGGTCATAGGTATCACAATCGGCAATGTGCGTCCAACCTGCACGGCGCAAACCACCGTGTTCGTCCTCACTCGCAACGAGGTGATGGTCGGGAACAGAGCCGACACGGTCGTGGAAACTGCTGCTGTCCACTCCGGGCGAGTGGATACGATAGAAGGGTTCCTGGGCTCTCTGAGCAGCTGTGTCACTGCCAGAGAGGGCTCCGTTTTTACGGTGCTGCAGGAAGTTGGCGTAGTCGTAGATGAACGCACCATTGTGGTGGTGGTCGTCGGCAACCTTGACGGCACGGATCTTGACATCCTGTGTCACGGGGCAGTTGCCGGTCAAGTCGGTGGCAGTCACTTCAAAAGCGTAGTTGTGACGATTGTCGCTGGTCATAACCTCCAGACGGAATACCAAGGTGTCGAACTCTGCCTTGCGGCGCAGCTGTGCATACTCGTCGTTGGCGGTACCATAGCGTGCAATAGCATTGGAGCCGACGGTGGTACGTGAGTGCAGGGCTGTGCGGATGGCATCACGCTCACTTCCAGTACCCGTCGAATCGCTGACGTTATACCAGCTGTAGGTGTACGGGAAGAAGCCGCCACCGACGCGGAACTGAATGGTGTCCATAGCAAGTGCACAGGTTGCATCCTTGTTCCAATGGTACGAGATGCTGTCGCCATACACATATTTGTTGAACTGCACACCCTGAGCGTTGGCAAAGCAGGCGTCGGTCTCAAGTTCCTGTTTAACGCCCTTGCCAAACGAGCCGCAGCGCTGGAAGTAGATATTGTAAGGTGACAACGAGGTGTGACGGAAGATGAACACCTTGTCGTTGTAATCCGGATATGCCGTCGTGTTGCCACTGTAAGTCACAGCAGGATAGCTGTTGGTGAACGAGGGCGGCTCAGCCGAGTTGTCTGCTTCGTAATCAAGGGTACGGGTTCCAATCGAATAGTAAGCCGAGTCGTTGAAGAAGATGTGGGCGTTATAGTTGTTGTCCACCAAGGCGGTGTTAGCCTTGCCACGGCCGATACGGGCAATGGACACAGTGTCGCGCGGCGTATCCTCATTGAGGAAGTGGACACCCGTGGTACGGCTGTTGGTGTAGCGGTAGCCGGGGAACCACTTGCTGATACCGATACGCGACTCGGGGTTGAGCGTGCTGAGGAAGTACACCACGTCGCTCTGAGCGTCACGACGGGCCAACGAAACCGGGTTGTCCACATCGTCGTCAGTATTGTCACACATATAGGGCTTACGTGTCAGGTAGACATTGCTCAACGAGTAGTATGGTGCTTTGTTAAGTGTATCTAAGAAATAGACATCGAAGTTAACAGGAATGTCGGGCTCATCCTCCGAGAACATATGGGCAGTCTTCGTCTGGATACCGACCTGTGGATCGGGGTCCTTGATGTAGAAGTTACGGTTGATGTTGATTTCTGCAGCATCGGCACCGCCAAGCAGCAACTGACCTTGGTCGATGTAGACACCGCCACCATAGTTGTGCGGCAACCAATCGGCAGTGCCACCTGGTGTAGCAGCGTTCCAATCCACGATGACATTGTCATATATGTGTCCCATATCGCCGAGGGTTACCACAGGAGGCGTACCGCTATGGACACCGTCAACAATAGGATTGTCGTTCACCAGCGCTATAGCGCCACCACAGATAGAGTCAGGATCAGTGGCTGTGTTGGTTCTATTGAAGTTGTTCGAGAAGATAACGTTCTTGGTAAAGTTAGCTTCGCCGTGCTGGTGGCAATAAATCATTGGTGCATTGGCAAAAAGAAGCGCCTGGACACGAGGATAATCAGCACAATATACGTCTGTGCCTACGGTGGTACCCTGGTGTTCGCAATTTTCTGAAGGATCCTTAGCTGGTTTTGTACGTGTACAACCACTGCCGTTGAACCATACATTGCGCATCGTCAAGCGGCTGGTGTTTTTGATTTCAAGCATCGGATTGTAGTTGGCGCACGCCAATGTCGGGAACTTGTAGTGGCTGCCCGAATAGCGGATAATCTGGATGATACTGTAATCGTCGCCCATCACCGTCGTCGGCAGATCACTTTCAATCGGTATAGTCTCCATAATGTCGATGACGTCGCCCTCATCGTAGATCCTCATCGCCTGCTGGAAAGTCTGCAGATAGTTGTTCGGGTTGTTCTTGATCAAGTGCTTTTGAGCAAGAATGTTCGTATAGTTGGGTATAGCAGAGGGATCGGGTTCCCAATCATCAGGGTTGGTGCCCTCTACATAATCGTAACCGTATGCGTGCATCTTCAAGGTTGTGCTGCCTGAAGGCGACACTGCCGTGCGGGTCAGCGTCTTGCCAGGTGCCATATAGATGGTGTCGCCCTGCAGTCGTGTACGTATCTTTACATATATATAGAACTCATTGTCGGCCGGTGTTTCCGACTTGGTGTTGTAGTATTTGCACTTGAGGCGCACCCACGCCAACGGCGGTGTAAACTGGTCGTGATAGTAGTAGAAACCGTTGAACTTGAGGCTCACGTCAATACTTGCCGTCGAACGGCCGTCGAGGGTACCGAGCCAAATGCCTTTGCCAGTCTCTGCCATCTGCGTACCGTAGTTCTGCGAATGATATACCTGACTGACATCTTCGCTGGTGTTGTCTTCAAAAGTTGTACCTGTCGACTCCTCATAGTCGGTTTTAGCCATCTGATATACATCGATGCCCTCGCGTTTGTTGATATGATACCAACCAAGGGTGTTGTTGATGTTCTCCGACGCGCTCTCGGTAGGAGTGAGGATTACCGAGAAATGGTTGTTGTTTTCAGGTGCTGTGCCGTCATATGTTTGCAAATTGAACCACTCAGCCTTTTTCGGATCACTATATACCGTATAATCTATAGGATCACCACCGCCCTGAGGAATAACAGAGTAATGCGAAATGGTATCCTTCAGCCATTCCACACCGGTTATATATATGTCGCGCTGCTGGAACGAGGCGGGGATGGTGACCTTGCGGACATACTCGTTAGTGACACCTTCATTGAACATTGCCAGCACCGGAGCCTCAAGGTCGCTGAATTCCTTGATGACCGTAGAGATGGTGACGGTAACCTCGACAGGACCCACGAATTGGCCCTGGGCGTCAAACTCGTACATCGTGAATATGACGTCGCGCGTAATGGTGGTACTGATGTTCTTGTCATAGGTAAGCGTGAACTGCATAGTCGGGATGGCACCCACAGCACCCGTCACAATGGCATTCGAGATGTAACCGCCCTGGTTGGTGATGTACTGGTTACCCGAAATGACTGAGTGCTCCCAGCAGGAATAACGTTCACCCGAAGATGTGCCGTCGGATGTAAGGTTGCGGTTGAAAGTTTCTGTCGAGATGCTGTTGAAAGTCGGGATGGGGGCCTCGGTATTCCAGCATCCGTTCTCGAAGTTGTCGTTGCTTGCGAAAGCAAGACCGAATGTGTAGTCTGGGTCGGCGCTGATAGAAGAAAGAAGGTTGTCTGCGCCGGCATCCGGCAAGAAGAAGATATTGTCCTTATTCTCGTAGGCCTGGTCAATCAGTTTCAACTGGCCGCCATTATCCTGGTCGATAAGCACCGAGTTGATGACATAGAAGCTTCCGCCGTCGGCAGGGGGCAATTCAAGCGTTGTCGTGGCATAGGCGTAACCGGAAGCAGCATCAATCGACACCACATTTCCTCCATCCACGTCTTTAACATAGAGCGGATAATCATTAGCCGGCAGGTTGAAGTTCAGAGTTCCGTCGGGATTGGCGTTGGCGACAAGAGTGATGTGGCGCACACGCGAGCCCTGGTTGGTACCGATTTTCCACGAACGGTAATTGCTCTCGCCAGGAATGGTAACATTGATATAGTCAAGCTCGTCCGGATAGCTGCCAGTCTCGTTTTCGCAGTAGCAAGTCGACATAAAGCCACCGTCGTTGGGGTTGACGCCATTGGCTTCGCGCTTGACGTCGGCATAGACATACGACATCGTAGCGTCCTGGGCAATCAGGTACATCCAGCCCAGCACGTGGCCGAAACCGTGGTTCGGGTCGTCAAGACCGTCGTGGCCGGCCGAAGTGGTAGTGTTGTTGAGGACATCCACAAAGGGCGACACTCTGACATACGAACCGTTACGCATCATCAGCACATTGCGCGCTGCGGCATAGCCTTCCTGTCCTCGTTCAGTGGGCAGTCGCAGACAGATACTAAGATCCTCACATATTCCTGAATTGGAGGCGTCACTGCATTCGCCAGTTTCAGGTCTACCGTACAGGTTGTCCTTAAAGTCGTTGGGAACAGTGCTGACTATGGGGTTCGACGGGTCAGTGTTGTCGACGGGATTGTCCACATCGGCATTGTTATACTGGTGTGCAGTGTTGAAGATATCATATACCTCATCGGTCTTCAAGCTCACCCAGTTGCCGATATAAATGCCGGGCGACTCAATCATCACGATATTGTCGACGCGGAAAATCAAGGTGTCGATACGGCAGAAGCTGTAGCTCGGCGAAGCGTAGGCCGAGTAAGCATCCTGCTCGCCGTGGAGGGTGATGAAGACGCTGTCGAGTATCACCTTGTCGGCACGCTGGATAGAGAAGAGCGATCTCGAAGGATCAGGGCAGGCATAGTCGCCATAGTGTCTTATGGTGACAAGACGGTTCACGTCGCCGCCCTCGGTCGATGTACCGGCACCGATAACGCTGTAGGCGATATCCATTCCAGGCAGGGAGAAATCGAAGGCGTTGGTGAGCGACGTGTTGTAGCCCTTGCCGTCTATTAATATATTGGTGACACCGCCAAAGACACCTCGGGTATAGAAGTAGGCATTGGCGCCTGCCTCGCCCCAGTCGCTGGCGTTGTATACCGAAGCCTCAAGGTTGACGATACCCTTCTTCAGCGTAGTGTTGCCGGGAATATTGCTGGTAGAGACTGGCTCCACAGTCTTGCCGCTGAGGGTGTTGTGGACTGCATAGCCGCTATGGTCAAGCAGATTGGGCTTGTAGTCGGCCACATTGAAGTTGCCGAAAGTCTTGGCCCACGCCGGGCAGTCGCGGACGGCATCGATACCTACGTTGACATATATCGAGCCATAGATGTTACCTTGATAGCCGCCGCCATAGACGCTCTTCTCGATGCGGCCGCCGGTAATGTTGAGGATGGTCGAAGGACGCAGGGTGGTGTTCTGGAGTGGGTTGGCAGCATAGTTCACTGCTCCGATGCACTCGTAGGGGAAACCGTCGTCGACAGCCTCGCTGCCGCCATAGACGCTGAACATCACGTGGCCGCCGTCCATATTCAATATCTTCTGCGCATAGGCAAGCTGCTTGCCGAGTTCCTGACCGTCGATAGCGTTGCCGTCATCGGCAAGCTTGAAGAAACGGCTGCCCTCCATATCGGCCTTGCCGCGGGCACCGGTGAAGAGGTGGCGATGGAACTCGCCGCCGTGGACGTTCAAGGTGATGGTGCCTATATAGTCGGCCCGGTCGTCGTTGGCACTGGTCATATTGGAAGCCAGCATATCGCGGTCGCCAACCAGACCCATATTGCCACCGCCATAGACGGTGTTGAGGTAGTTGCCGCCGTTGATGTTGACTACCACATCCATCGTGTAGGGCACCGTGTCGGCGCATCCGCCACCGTTCAATGCTGCAATATCGTCAGGGTCGGTATTGAGCTGTGCGCGGTTGGCAATCCACTGGTCATAGTTATAGTCGCCGTTGCCGGCACCGAAGACGTGGGTGAAGACACCCGAGTTGATTGTCAGCTCGGTGCGTTCCACACGACCGGTGAAGTCGTTGCCGCCATAGATGGTGTCGATAATCGTTTCGCCGTGCGAGGGGGTCTCGGTGGCGTTGATGACACCGGTGGCAGCTTTGGTGACATCCGATGCCAGGCATCCAAGATAGAGGGCTTTGATGGGGTTGACAGCGGTCGACTCGTAGTTAACCACCGTGGTGCCCACATTACCGCTCTGGCCGCCGCCGAACATAGCACTGCGGCCTCCCATATTGGCGAAGCGGCGTACGGTCAGCCAGGCGGTGTCAAGCACATTGCCCATAGCGTTGCCCGTACCGTAGATGATGTTGCCCGAACCGTCGCGGTCGGTGACACCGTCACCGTTGGCGTCCTGGGCCACACCGATATAGAGATCCTTGCAGGTGCCGTTGATGCGAAGACCCATATTATCCTCGCGTCCACGACCGGCACCGAATATCATTCCGTTGAATACACCGGCTTCGGCGTCGACCAACACATTGGTCTTGCGGCAGTCACCGCTGATGCCGCCGCCATAGACGCTGCCGGTCATCGTGAACTCGCCGTTGAGTACCACCGAGGCACTGTCAACGTAGGGACGGCCCTTGAGGTCGTGGTAAAAGAAGCGGATGCGCTTGGTGGGACCGTCCTGGAATTTCTCACCATTGAAATAGCGGTTTGTTATGGTGCCGTAGTATGGCTCAGAATAGGTGGGGTCATCGGGATAGTAGGTAATTCCTTTATATATATAACAAGGTTTGCCCTCGCCGTCGGTAGTGTATTCGTAGAAGGCATAGTCGCCGTTGCCACCACCATAGACGTTGCCGTTGATTTCAAGGTTGCCGCTGGCAATACCGTCGATGATGACGTGCGAGTTGCCCACCTCGCCTGAGAGGTCGTTGCCGCCGAACACGTTGCCGAAAATCTTGCCCTGGGTAATCTTGACATATGTGTCGTTCTCCACGTCGGCCACATTGCAGCCGCCGAAGATGTTCTTGGTCACCACAACACTCGGGCTCGGGGTGGCGACATAGGTGCTGACGGGCATCGAGCTGACAACGGCGAGGCCGGTCATAGCTCCCAAATTGCCGCCGCCGTAGACGTTGCCCACCTTGCCCTGCAGCATAACGATACGCGGAACCTTGTTCATCTCCACGTTGTTGTTGCCGCCGAAGATGGTGCCGACATTGACGTCGCTGTTGTCGTTGGCCGGAGAGTAGGTGCTGTTGAGGAATACGTAGGTCAAGCCCTCTTCAAGATTCCCGCTGTTAAAGGCGTAGCCGGTGGTACGGCTGTTGCCGCCGCCGAAGACGCGGTTGACATAGCCGGTCTGACCGACGTTGATGTCGACAAACGAACTGCGCTCGTCGGCGCTTGCGGTCTGCGAGCAGTCGACAACGACGTTGTCGCTGTCGCTGCCGGCGGCGACAAGGGCCTCCTTGTCGCTATAGGAATTCACATATTCATAGTCACCGTTGCCGCCGCCAAAGACGGAACCGTATATCTTCGGGGTTCCTGCGACGAGGGTGTAGGTGGCTGCATTCTGGTCGTTGAGAGCCAAGCTCTGTCCTTCCGTGATGTCGACAGGAAGGCCTGGATATTCGCTGCGCAATGCCGAAGCCTCTGCCACCGACGAGCTGTTGTGGAGCTCGGCCACGGTGTTGGGCGCCGTAAGGCCGCGCAGCGGGCTGAAGACGCGGCCGGTCTTGTCGTTGCCGCCATAGACATTGCCATAGACGATGGGGCTGCCGTTGATGATGAGGTCGGCTGCGCCATAGACGCTGCCCATATTACCGCCGCCATAGATGTTGCCGGCAGTATAGATGGAATCCGTAGTACTGTCGTAGTTCGGGCCGCCCACGCCGAATGTGCCGCCGGCGATGTGCAGCAGGACGATGCCGGCCGAGTCAAGGTCGGCGCCCGATGTGCTGACAGCCCCGGGCTTGCCGACAACGGCCATATTGCCGCCGCCGTAGACATTGCCGTGGATGTTGGCTCCGGTAGTGATGTAGACATAGCTGTTGAACACCGACGGGGTGTGGCGGTCGATAAGGTTCGAATAGGCGTTGGCGTCGGCAAAGAAGGGGTTGTCGCCTGCCACATAGACAAGGCCGTCGTGACAGCGATACAGACCGTTGCTGGCGCCGAACACGGTGTTGTGCACCGTGCCGCCGTGGATGTAGACATTGGTCTTGGCCAGGTCGCGGGGAGCGGCAAGGCCTGTGTGTACATCAGGACCGATGCGGCCCATAATGTTGGTGCCGCCGTAGACCACACCCACATTGCCGTCGGCAATCTCGACGTAAGTGTCGTGCAGCGTACCGGCGCTCTGGCCGCCGCCATAGAGGGTGTCGGCTATGAAGTCGGCGCTGTTGACAAGCACCTTGGTGCTGCGTTTGGCGCCTTCCTTGTGGTTGGTATTGTCGGTGGGAGTGATATTTTCGATTGCGTAGTTGTCGGTATAGCTGTCTGCCGCCAGCATCACGCCCTTGTTGCCGCCGCCATAGACGTTGTGGACACCGCCCTTGGTGAGGTTCAGTGTCGGCAGGCCGCTCATATCGGCGGCGTTGTTGCCACCGAAGAGGCAGCGGATATCAAAGACACTCGTCGAGGTGGAATAAGCGTAGGCCGCGGGGTCGGTATAAGGCGAAGTGGCCAGGGTGTAGAGCGGGCTGGTAACATTGACGTTGACAGTTGTGCCGGTCACGTCGGCGCTGTTGCCGCCGCCGAAGAGGGTGTCGATCTGGCCGCCGTAGACGTTGATCTCGACCGTCTTGCCGCTAACCTTGTTGCCACCGCCGAAGAGGTAGCGGATACCGTGCTCGCTGTCGTCGCTGGTCCAGGCACGGCCGCTGGCGTAGCTGCCGCCCAGGTTGAGCGACGACGAGGTGCTGGTCTTGGTGCCGTTGACAGTGACGACCTGCCTTGCATCGGCAAGGGTGCCGCCGAAGTTGTTGCCGCCAAACACCGCATATATTACACCGCCGTTGATTTCAATGGCGGTGTTGTCGCCAGCGGCACTGGTGATAAAAGCATTCTTGGCTCCGCCAAAGAGGGAGTCGATACGGACGAAATCGGTGTTGACCGTGATGGAGGTCTTGCCGATGGAAGGAATCGTGCCCGACGACACATAGCTGTCGCCGCCGGCCACACCGGTGACGCCGGTGCTGAAAGTCCTGCCGGTAAGCACCGTGGTGCCCACAGCCACGCCCGGAGCATTGCCGTCGTATCTGTAGTAGCCGTTGCCGCCGCCATAGACCGAGCCTATTTTAATCATACCATCGGTGACACCGCGGGCATCGCCCGTCTCCGTACCAACAACGATGGTCGAACCGTTGGCGCCAGCCACGGTGCCGGCGATATCGTTGCCACCATAGACGGCAGAGATAGTGTCGCAGTTTACAATAGTCACAACCGTATTTGCTCCGACGTCGGCCATACGACCGCCGCCAAACACAGCACCGCCGATTCGCGGTTTCGGGTTGACCTGTGCCTGAACCTGTACGGTACATACCGATAACAGGACAAGCGCCAACATAAACAAAGTTCTAATTTGCTTCGTCATATATCGTGATGTAGTATCTTTAGTTTTCATCTTTTAGTGCCTTTTTTCTGCTTTTTCTTTCATTTTTGGCGGACATTAGGACTGAAGACAACGCCCCCAATCCCTGCAAGCGTCTGACATCCAACCAACTGGACGCAAACGTGCATTATTCTCCGAACTGCAAATATAGCAATAGTTATCAATACCACCGCTTTTTTAAACTTAAAAAATCTAAAAAAATATTAAAAGGCCCGATTCAACCCAAATCGGTCGTCAGACTTTATGTCGGGTTAGCACTTGGTCAGGGCAGTCCATACCGCCATTGCCCCTCCCCCGCCCTGCCTCGCCTCCGAAAGGGACCAACACCGTTCGTTGTCCAGTCGTTGTCCAGTTGTTGTCCAGTTGTTGTCCAGTCATTGACT
>CAJOMZ010000039.1 GCA_905236645.1 uncultured Bacteroidales bacterium | reverse complement strand
GTTTCCGATGGTGACGGAGGTCAGGCCGCTGCAATAGGCGAAGGCGTCGAAGCCGATACTGGTCACCGAGTTGGGGATAGTGACGGAGGTCAGGCCGCTGCAATAAGAGAAGGCTTCGCCGCCGATGCTGGTTACCGAGTTGGGGATGGTGACGGAGGTCAGGCCGCTGCAATAAGAGAAGGCCCTGATGTCGATAGACGTAACCGCATACCTGGTGCTATTATACTCCACACTGTCCGGAATAACGACATCGCCAGAGACATAACTGTAATAACCGCCATTGACTGGACTCACCACCGACACTCGGTGTTGGTAAGAGTCCGTAATGCTGTAGAACAGCGTCTTTCCCTGGTAGGTGTAGCTGAAGTCGTAGGCAAAGGCACTGGATGTCGTGGCGACAAACAACAACGCAAAGAGTAGATGTTTTGTTTTCATCTTTTAATCGTTTTTTCTCCGACCCTCCAACGGAATGTTTAACATAAAATCAAATAGAAAAGCGTGAGGTTATGTGCTCACGTCCGTTAGTATTAGGTATCGGCAAACACCTTGCGGGAAACGGGTTTGGAACATATCTCACGCCTGAAGATATGCCATTATAAATAGCATACACAATCAAGCGAAAGCACAAATGCTCAGCCTTCCCGCTTAAAATTTGCCGATTTTAATACTAGGACAAGTCTGCAATGCTTTTCTTGCTTACTGCTTTCGCTCTCGAAAGCGGGTGCAAAAATACAAACTTTTTCTGGAATGACAAAATGTTTTTTCAAAAGACTATAAAACAACAAAGGTCGGCAATGAAACATTGCCGACCTTTATTTAAAGAGAATGTTTTATTGCTTATCATCCTCCGAAGTCGTCGAACATAATGTTTTCGGGGGCGACACCAAGGTTGTCGAGCATCGATGTGACGGCTTTCGACATCGGTCCGGGGCCGCACATATAGTACTCAATGTCTTCGGGGGCGGGGTGGTTGCACAGGTAGGTCTTGTACATCACGTCGTGGACGAAGCCGGCGGTGTAGGGCACGCCGGCTGTGTCGGCTGCGGGGTCGGGACGGTCGAGCGCCAGGTGGAAATGGAAGTTGGGGAAGTCTTTCTCCAGCTGGTGGAAGTCGTCGAGGTAGAAGACTTCGTTGAGGGCTCGGGCGCCATAGAAATAGTGCATCGGGCGGTCGGTGCAGCCCAATGTGCGTGTGAGGTGCATTATCTGTGCGCGAAGCGGGGCCATACCGGCACCACCGCCAATCCAAATCATTTCAAGCGGAAAGCGAAAAGCGGAAAGCGGAAAGCCGGCCGACGCGTCAAGATTGTTTTCCGCTTTCCGCTTTCCGCTTTCCGCTTCCTTGACGTGGAAGTCGCCGTAAGGACCTGACATTGTGACTTTGTCGCCTGGTTTGAGCGAGAAGATGTAGCTTGATGCAATGCCGGGGTTTACCAGCATAAAGGGGCTGCCACCGTTTTCCGCTCTCCGTTTTCCGCTTTCCGTTCGGTCGATGGGCGGTGTGGCTATGCGCACGGTGAGCATAAAGACATTGCCCTCTGCCGGATAGTTGGCCATCGAGTAGGCGCGGACGGTGGGCTCGGGGTTGGAGCAATGGAGATTGAACATCCGGTTCTTCTCCCACGCGGGCAGGTACTCGTCGCCTATCAGGTTGCGGTCGAAGTCGTTGTAGTCGATTTCGAACTTGGGTATCTTGATTTGGGCATAGCTGCCTGGAATGAAGTTCATCGTCTCGCCTTCGGGCAGCTGAACCTTGAACTCTTTGATGAATGTGGCCACGTTGCGGTTGGAGATGACGGTGCATTCGTATTCCTTAATGCTCAGTATGCTGGCTGGTACGGCAATGCTCATATCTTCCTTGACCTTGCACTGGCAGCCCAAGCGCCATCCTTGCTGCTGCTCTTTGCGGGTGAAGAAGCCTGTCTCGGTGGGCAATATGCTTCCGCCGCCTTTCAGCACCTGGCAGCGGCATTGGCCGCAGCTGCCTTTGCCGCCGCAGGCGGAAGGAAGGTGGATGTGCTGCTCGGCAAGGGTGGATATCAGGCTGCCGCCTGTGGGAACGGTGAGCTGCTTGTCGTTGTTGACGGTGATGGTTACGTTGCCTTGCGGCACCAGCTTGGCCCGCAGCACCAGCAGCAGCACGACGAGCAGCAGTATTACGGTCAGAAAGACCACTAAAGCGGATAATATAGTATGTGTCATAGTTTTATTCCCATAAACGACATAAAGGCAATGCCCATAAGTCCGGTGATAATGAAAGTGATGCCTACCCCTTTAAGTGCCGGCGGGATGGCCGAGTAGCGCAGCCGTTCGCGAATGGCTGCGATGCCGACGATGGCCAGCAGCCAGCCGATGCCGCTGCCGAGGGCGAAGCAGGTCACTTCGCCGATGTTGGAGTAACCGCGCTGTTGCATAAAGAGCGAACCGCCAAGGATGGCGCAGTTTACGGCAATGAGCGGCAGGAAGATGCCGAGGGCGTTGTAGAGCGCCGGCGAGTATTTCTCGATGACCATCTCCACAATCTGCACTATGGCGGCGATGACTGCGATGAAGAGTATCAGGCTGAGGAAACTGAGGTCGACGTCGGCCAGCGAGGGGCTGAGCCAGGCAAGCGCGCCGGGCTGCAGCAGGTATTTGTCGATCAGGTAATTGACGGGGACTGTGATGAGCAGCACAAAGGTTACTGCAACTCCAAGTCCGAGCGATGTCTTCACGGTCTTCGACACGGCAAGGTAGGAACACATACCGAGGAAGAAGGCGAATATCATATTGTCGATAAATATCGATTTGACAAATATGTTAAAGTATGCCATTGTTGATATGTTGAGTTGTTGATATGTTAGAGTGTCAGGATTTTTCCTGCAATTCTTTGTCGTGGCTGCGCTGTATCCAGATGATGATGCCCACAAGGATGAGGGCCATCGGAGCCATAATGATGAAGCCGTTGTTTTCGTAGCCGATGTTGTATAGTCCCAGCTTTTCGAAAACGGGATAGCCCCACAGGGTACCGCGGCCAAAGAGTTCGCGGACAAAACCGAGAATGACGAGTATCGCGCCATAGCCCAAGCCGTTGCCGATGCCGTCGAGCAGTGAGTCCAATGGCTTGTTGGTCATTGCAAAGGCTTCGAGGCGCCCCATAACGATGCAGTTGGTGATAATCAGTCCGACATAGACCGACAGCTGCTTGCTGACATCGTAGACGAAGGCCATAAGCACTTGGTTGACAAGAATTACCAGCGCCGACACTATCACCAGCTGCACTATGATGCGTATGCGCGGCGGTATGCTTTTGCGCAGCAGTGAGATGATAAGGTTGGCGAGAGCAACGACAACCGTTACCGAAAGGGCCATAACCACAGCGGGTTTCAGCTGTGCTGTCACAGCCAGGCAGGAGCAGATGCCCAGAACCTGAACGGTAATGGGATTGTTCTTGCCGAAGGGGAGTTTTATCAGGTCTGATTTCTTCATTGTCTGTCCTCCGTCTTTGATTCTGAGAAAGTGATGGTGCGATATTGCTCGAAAGCCTTTTCCAGCATTCCCGTCACACCATTGCAGGTCATAGTGCTGCCACTGATGGCATCTACTTCGTAAGAGTTGTTTTTGTCAGCGTTCTTTTTTAATATTATTGGATGTTCGTCCATTTGTTTGCCGATGAAGCGATTGGCAAATTTGTCGGTGGTGATTTCAGCGCCAAGACCGGGCGTCTCGCTTTGATGGTCGAAGACGGCGCCCAGCACGGTGCCATTATTATCCAGTGCCATATAACCCCAAATGGCACCCCACAAGCCGTTTCCTTTCAGCGGGATAACTATGCCGTTGTTGAATGTGTAGTAAAGGATCTCGCTCCCGTCTTCAGCAATAAAAGAGTTCTCACTGTCAATGTTTTTATCGTAGAGTTCTGCCGCGTTGTCGCGTGTGGCCTTGATGCCGATGGTCTTGAGTATCATCTGCTTGGTCTCGGCATCGCGGTTCTTGTCCTGGCGAGGCTTGAGGCTTGTAGCGACGATGGTTAGCACCAGCGCCACCACTGCCGCCAGCCCGAGTGCATAGAGAAGCATATACGTGTTGGAGAACTTCTTCATCAGAGGGCCCTCCTTTCTGCTGTGGCCCAGCGTCTCTGGCGCCGCTTGATGTTGTGGGCCACCACGCAGTGGTCTATCAGCGGTGCAAAACAATTCATTAGCAGTATGGCAAGCATCATCCCCTCAGGATAGGCAGGATTGAGCACTCGCAGCATTACGGCGAAGGCTCCTATCAGGAAGCCGTAGATCCACTTGCCCGCATTGGTCTGCGCGGCGGTGACTGGGTCGGTGGCCATAAAGACGCATCCGAAGGCAAAACCGCCCATCAGGTAGTGGTAGTAGAACGGCAGTTGCATATATTCGTTTGCTCCGATGGCGTTGAAAAGCAGTCCCATCGCGCCGCCGCCAAGAACGACGCTAAGCATTATGCGCCAGCTGGCAACGCCTGTAGTAAGCAGCAGCAGGGCTCCAAGAAGTATGGCTATGACCGATGTCTCGCAGGTACTGCCCGGAATGATGCCGATAAACATATCGAGTGCCGAGGCTTGCAGTGGCTGACCTGCCATCAACTGACCCAGCGGCGTGGCGCCGGTTACGGCATCGCCGGCAAAGTGGAACGGCGCTGCCACCCACACGCTGTCGCCAGACAAATGGCTGGGATAGCTGAAAAAGAGGAAGGCACGTGCCACTAAAGCAGGGTTGAGGAAGTTGTAGCCGCTGCCACCGAAGACCTCCTTGCCGATGACTACGGCGAAGGCAACGGCCAGCGCTAACTGCCACAGAGGTACGGTGACGGGGACTATCATCGAGATTATCAGGCCGGTACCTATAAAGCCTTCGCTGACCTCCTCGTGTCGGATTTCAGCAAAGAGGAACTCGATGCCAAGGCCGACCACGTAGCTGACAACGATGATGGGCAGCATACGCAGGAACCCGAACCACCACTGGTGCCAGAAGCCCCAGTCGAGGCCGTAGTAAACGGTCGTCTGGTGTCCGATGTTCCACATACCGAACAGCAGGGCTGGCAGCAGGGCGATAACCACGGTGATGATGGTGCGCTTCAGGTCGACGGCGTCGCGGATGTGACAGCCTCTGTAGCGGTCGCTCCTCGCGCCGCCGGTGACGGCGTTGGGCGTAAAGGCGAACGACTCGAAAGCCTCGAAAGTCGATGACAGCTTCTCGAAGCGGCCGCCTTTGCTGAAGGTGGGCTTCAGTTTGTCAAAAAAGTCTCTGAGTATCATTGGCCAAGCTCCTTTCTTATCTTTTCGAGGCCGCTGCGAATGATGGCCTGTATCTCGGTTTTGGAGGTGTCGGCAAACTCGCACAGCGCCAAATCTTCAGGCTCCACCTCATAGATGCCGAGGTTTTCCATCAGCTCTATGTCGCCTATGATACAGGCCTTTATGAGCTGCATCGGGTAGATGTCGAGCGGCACAAGCTTTTCAAATTCACCGGTAACGAACAGCGGCCTGACACTTCCGTGCTTGCCCGTATCGAATGTAAAGCCGAACGCTTTCCGCTTTCCGCTTTCCGCTTTCCGCTTAAAGAAGCCGCTCAAAAAAGTGCGTGAAACACTGTATTTGCGGAAGTTGGGCCGCAGCCAGCCCATAAAGTCATAGTAGTCGCCCTCGGGGATTAAGCATACTTTGTCGCAACTGGCAGAAAGGTAGCCATCTTCGGCAATAGAGGTGCCGCTGAGCACATCGCCGCAGATGATGCGTCTGCTTTTTCCTTGAGCGAGGTTTTTGTCTGTCATAGCCTCGACTTTCATTCCATCCAACACTCTGTAGTATTGCGGATTATCGACACAGGGCCCACAAAGAGCCACAACCCGTTCGGGGCGGTACTCGCCTGTGCGTAGCAGATGGCCTATCGTGGCTACATCCTGCGCATTGACGGTCCATACCGTCTCGCCTTTGTTGATAGGGTCTATGCAGGCAATCTGCGTGCCTACAAGTCCGGCAGGGTGGGGGCCTTCAAAGAAATGTACAGTGGCATTGGCGATCTGCGCAAGGAACGAGTCGCGCTGCCGCTTGCCGTCGAGCGACAGATGCACGGGCGCGAATGTTGCGAGTGCGTTGATGCCTTGTTGAAAATCCTCTTTGCGGTCGCGCAAAACGAAGTCGACATCAACGGGAAGTGGCGAACTGTCGAAGACTGAAACAAACACTGCTTTGGGTTGGCTGTCTTTTCGCGGCACAATGCCGAACGGCCTTTGCCTCAATAGGTTCCATACACCCGATGCAATCATTGTTCTCCTGTATCCATCTGCGTCCTTGCAGATGTTGTCGCTCTCAGCTTTCCGCTTTCCGCTCTCCGTTACTACGACCGACAGCAGCGCTCTCTTCTCGCCGCGGACAATGGCGGTGACGGTGCCGCTGACTGGCGATACAAACGGCACCCCCTCGTTGTTCTTGTCCTCGAACAGCGGCGTGCCAGCCTTGACTTTGTCGCCTTCCGACACCAGCAGGCGTGGCGCAACGCCCACATAGTCGGTCGGCTTTACGGCAAACTCATACCCGTCAGGAAACAGGTCGGTCAGTTCGCGCCGAGCCGTACCAGGTATGGGTATGTCGAGACCTTTCTTGATTCTTATGACTTCCAAGTCTTTCAATTTACGGTTTACTATTCTTGTTTCTTGATTTCCAGATTGCCCAGATCCATTGGCTTAATCATATTCTCGGGCTGCAAAACCTTGTCCAGCTGCTCTTTGGTCAGTAGACCGTGCTCCAGCACCAGCTCGTACACGCCGCGGCCCGTCTCGCTGGCCTCCTTTGCAATCTTGGTGCTCTGCTTGTAGCCAATGATGGGATTGAGCATAGTGACTATGCCTATCGAGTGCTCAACAAGCTCGCGGCAGTGCTCCTCGTTGGCGCGGATGCCGTCGATGCACAGTGTGCGCAGCGTGTCCAATCCGTTTTCAAGCAGGTGGATGCTCTCAAACAGCGTGTAGGCGATGACGGGTTCCATCACGTTGAGCTCCAGCTGGCCGTTGTCGCTGGCGAAGGTGATGGTCATATCGTTGCCTATCACCTTGTAGCACACCTGATTCATCACTTCGGGAATGACGGGGTT
This sequence comes from uncultured Bacteroidales bacterium, assembly GCA_905236645.1. Classification (GTDB taxonomy): domain Bacteria; phylum Bacteroidota; class Bacteroidia; order Bacteroidales; family P3; genus Colimorpha. The sequence continues at coordinate 5,269 of CAJOMZ010000039.1, read as the reverse complement.
CACTTTGCCAGGCATAATGGAACTGCCAGGCTGACGTTCGGGCAGATGGATTTCATACAAGCCACAGCGCGGACCGCTGGAAAGGAGACGCAGGTCGTTGCAGATCTTGTTGATTTTGAGTGAAAGGCGCTTCAGGGCCGAACTGTACTGAATCATACAGCTGGTGGCGCTGGTGGCCTCTATCAGGTTGTCGGCCAGGCGTATGTTCCAGCCCGTCACCTTGCACAGGGCCTTGATGCAGGCCTCGCTGTAGCCCGGCTTCGAGCAGATGCCCGTGCCAATGGCAGTGGCTCCCATATTGACCGTAAGGAACTCGCGCGCAGCCAGATTAAGGTTGTTCACCTCGCCGCGAAGCGATGCAGCAAAGCCGCCGAAGGTCTGCCCTAACGTCATCGGCACGGCATCCTGAAGCTGGGTGCGGCCCATCTTCACAACGTGGGCAAACTCGTCCGACTTGCGCCTCAACGATTTGATCATCAGCTCCAAGTGTGGCAGAAAGGCCTCGTGTTCAAGGAACATCGCCAAGTGGATGGCGCAAGGGTATGTGTCGTTAGTGCTCTGGCTGGCGTTGACAACGTCGTTTGGCGAGCAGTATTGGTATTCGCCCTTGCGGTGTCCCATTCGCTCCAGCGCAAGGTTGGCAATCACCTCGTTGGCAGCCATATTGGTGCTGGTGCCGGCACCGCCCTGAATCATATCGATCGGAAACTCCTCGTGGTGGCGGCCCGCAATCAGCTCGTCGCAGGCCCAGATGATGGCCTCGCCCTGCTCTTTCGAAATCATACCCACCTCCACGTTGGCCATCGCCGCGGCCTTCTTGGTCATTGCCATACCCTTTATAAAATTGTGGTAGTCGCACAGCAGGCGGCCGCTTATGTTAAAGTTCTCTATTGCACGTGCAGTCTGTACTCCATAGTATGCCTCGTTCGGCACTTCGTGCGCCCCAAGAAGGTCGCTCTCTGTACGATATTCGGTGTTGTCCATTTCTGTTGTTTTTGTGTAAGTTTTTTATATATAGTTCAATAGTATAGTTGAAATGTTTTAGTTTCACGCTGCAAAATTACTAACAATATTCCGAAAAAACAACTTCTTTTTTCGGAATTACCCCAAATGTAGCGATGATGCGTTGAAAGACATTCAAGGTTTAAGTCTCTGTTGTATGTTTACGTGCACAAACTGAAAAAAGTTTGCAACCCGTATCAGGCGGATTGCAAACTTTTTTGGCAGGCTGGTGTCCCGATTTAAAGGAATGCCTGGAATACGCCTTTGGCGTTGAATTCCAGTTTGCTGCCGTCGGTGAGCTGCACCTGGTAGCGCTTGGCGGTGCGGGTGGCCCAGACAATCTGGCGACCCTCGTAGTACTTGTCGAGGTGACCGAGCAGGGCCTTGGGGAAGAGACTTGTGGGTACGCCGCCGTAGCTCTTGACCTCAATCCACTGACCGCCGGCGTTGAACTTCATTGTCGAGCCGTCCTCGACCGAGGCTTTGTATTCCACTTTGCGGCCTTCTTTGTTGCGCCAGGCATCGACGATAGGGGCGCCGTTCCAAGTGTTGCGGATGGTGGCGCGTGCCTGTGCCGGCAGCTGGGTACTCTTGATCTGCGTTATCTGTGCCGACGCCACAGAGAGCGTGAAAACGGCAATAAGGGTCAAAATCAGTTTTTTCATTGTTGAAATGTTGGAATGTTGATGCGTTGAAATGTTGATGCGTTGATTTGTTTATTTGTTATTTCTCGAATTCCAGTCTTTCCGCTTTCCGTTCTCCGTTTCCTGGGCGTACACGGGGCGCCCCTACGGTTTCCGCTTGGTAAGCGATAGCGCCGTTGACGAAGGTCATCTCTACGCGGCTGTGGAAGGTCTGTCCCTCGACGGGCGACCAACCGCACTTGTAGAGGAGCGATTCCTTGGCCACTTTGTTCTCGACATTGGGCCTTATCAGCACCAGGTCGGCCTTGTAGCCCTCGCGGATGAAGCCGCGGTTGCGGATGCCGAACAGCGTGGCCGGGTTGTGGCACATCAGCTTGACAATCAATGGCAACCAGGCGCTGCTGAACTCGCGCTGCTCCTGCTCGTTATAGCTGTTGTGCATCAGCGGCTCGAGCATCATTGTCAGCGAGTGCTGTATGGAGGGTATGCCGCCCGGGGCGTCGAAGTAGCGTTGCTGCTTGCTTGCCAGCGTGTGCGGCGCGTGGTCGGTGGCTATGGTGTCGATGAGGCCGTCGTAGAGTGCCGCCCACAGCGCCACGCGGTCTTCGTTGCGCTTGATGGCGGGGTTGCACTTTATGAGGTTGCCCAGCTCGGCATAGTCGCGCTCGTCGAACCACAGGTGGTTGGGCGTCACTTCGGCAGTGATATGCTTCTGGTCGAGAGGCAGGTTGCTGAGCAGGTCGAGTTCGGTGGCGGTGCTGATGTGGGCTATATGGAGCCGCGTCTTGTAGCGGCGCGCGCGTTCGATGGCCTTGTAGGTGCTCACATAGCAGGCCTCGGTGGTGCGTATCTGGGGGTGCAGGGCAGCCGTCTCGCGGTCGGTACCGGCGCATTCCATCTTGAAATTGCGCAGGTTGGCCTGCACTATGTCCTCGTCTTCGCAGTGGGCCACAATGAGTTTCTTAGCCTTCGAGAAAAGCAGGTCGAGCGCCTGCTGATTGTTGACCAGCATATCGCCCGTGCTGCTGCCGAGGAAGAGCTTTATGGCCGCATACTTTGTCGGGTCGGCAGCGAGTATGTCTTCGATGTTGTTGTTGGTGGCGCCGAGCATAAAGCCGTAGTTGGCGACGCTCTTTTCGGCCGCCAGCGCGACCTTCTCCTCCAACAGTTCCATCGTTGTCGTCTGCGGCTTGGTGTTGGGCATATCGATGAACGATGTCACGCCTCCTGCCACGGCAGCGCGGCTCTCGGTCTCGATGTCCGCCTTCTCGGTCAGCCCCGGCTCACGGAAATGCACGTGCGTGTCAATGATTCCAGGAAAAAGCAACATACCTGTTGCTTCTATTGTATTCTGAATTTCGAACTTTGAATTTTGAAAAGCCTTGCTGTCGGGAAGCACGATTCGTCCGTCAACGATATAGACATCTCCCTCGCGGATAGTGCCTTCGTTCACAATCGTCGCATTATGGATATGATAATTCATTTGTCCTTTAACTTCTTTAACTTCCCCAATAACTTCCCTTTAACTCCCCAATTTAAAACTTTTGCTTCTCGCTCCAGCGGCGGCCGGCCTCGTAAGCCTCGGCCGAGGTGGTGTAGATGTTCTTGACGACGAACTGGCCGGTATGGTCGATGCAGCCCCAGCGTCCGTCCATCTTGGCGGGTGCGGAGCGGTTGTTCCAGGTCTTGATGAAGAGCTTGGCGTCCTCGAAGGTGGGCTGTATCACCCACTGGCCCTTGAAGTTGACGTAGCCCCAGTAGCCCGTCTCGGGGTTGCGGATGGGGTAGAGCCAGTGCCCCAGCTCCTGGTCGTTGTCCCATTCAAAGCCCGCTTGCCAGGCCTCGCTCGAGAGGGTGAAGACGTTCTGCGACAGCAGTTCGCCGTTGTCGTCGATGCTTGCCCAGCGCCCGTCGAGCTTGCAGGTGGCAAACATTCCGGTGTCGTTGGTGAAGCGTGTGGCACCCTCGTAGATGGGGCTGATGGTCCACTCGCCCTCGTAGTCTACCCAGCCGTATTTGCCTGTGGCTATGTCGGTTACTGGTAGGCGCCAACCCTTGATGTCGCGTCCGTGCTCTTTCTGGCTCAGCGCATAGTCGGCATCTTCGCGGGTGTAGAAGATGCAGCGCGAGACGGTGTTGCCGTTGCGGTCTATCGAGCCCCAGCGTCCGTCGCGTTTCACCTGGGCATAGATATAGTTGTGGTCCTCGCCAAAGAAGTCGTAGTCCTCATACTCGGCGTCTATCACCCAGCGGCCCAGATAGTTGACATATCCCCAGCGGCCGCTCTCCTTGTCGCGCGTTGGATAGCGCCACGTGTCGTAGTGGCGGCCGTGGATCCACTGCTTGCCGGCCAGGTCTGCGTGGGCCTGCTCCATAAAGGTGGGTGCGATGACCATCACGCCCTTGCGGTCGATGCAACCCCAGCGGCCGGCGGTCTTGACGGCGGCGAAACTCATCGGCTCGTCGCCCGTGAACAGCGTGGCGCCGTCGTAGGTGGGCTCGAACTTCCAGTTGCCGTACATCTGCTGAGTGCAAACGTCGTATGTGATCGCGTTATACAGCTTTTCCCGGTTTCCCTCGCTGTTGATGTACTCCAGACGGAAGGAATAATCCCCTGTTGACGTCTGCATCTGCTGCGCCTGCATCGGCGGCCAGGGGTCAAAGGTATTCAGGGTCAGAACGCCGCCGGGCAGAAGCTGATCCCGCAGGTTTCGCAGAGCCGCCTTCTGCAGTTCCTGGGTCGGAAGGTGCATGAAGCCGCTCCGGGCAATGATAGCCAGGGAATACTTCCTGCCGGAGGAAAATTCCGTCATGTTTGCGGGGATAATGTTCAGGCGGAGGCCCATCGCTTCGGCTTTCTCGGCCGCCACCCTGCACATCTCTTCCGACAGATCCGTACCGTCAGCCGGAACGCCGTGTTCGGCTAGATACAGCAGCACTGCGCCTGTGCCGCAGGCTACGTCCACGACTCCTCCCGAGCCGTACTTCCGTGCCAGTTCCAGGTAAAATTCCTGAAAGTTTTCGTGATGATCGTCATGCGCGTACATCACCTCCAGATACCGGTCATAGTTTTCCGCCACGTCCCTGAAATCGTGCAGATCCATGGGCTCCCCTCCTCTTCTTTTTCCCGGTTGATCGGGCCGGGTGAATAAAAAAAGATCACCTATCCGCGGGGGATAAGTGATCGGTGATCCGCTGTGGTTTTTCCGGAAATCACTGTGCCCTGCCCCTTGGATGACTGTACGCAAAAGTGCGGCCGCAAACGTAAGTTTCGGTCGTAGTCGTAGTCATCCGGTAATTATTGCGGGCAGCGAACATTACGGGCAGGCTCCTTTCCGGAAAGATTGTAGGCAATATACCATGATCTGAATGTGCTGTCAAGGTTTTTTTCTTCGCCGATTCACGATCCTCCTCCCTGCTCCGGCCGCATTGACAGGATGTTCGCGGCGAAATAGCAGGCTCAGTCCTGAGAGCATGCCCATGCCTGAGTATCAGTTAAAAAAACACCGTCTCCGAAGAGACGGCGTTCGTCATTTCAGTGTACCTGTTCCACCCATGAGATTCGTCATTTCCTCAATCCGTTCCAATGGATGTTCTTGCGTACCGAAGCCAGCTGGATTCTG
>CAJOMZ010000038.1:9003-32011 GCA_905236645.1 uncultured Bacteroidales bacterium | reverse complement strand
AAGCAGGAAGCGGAAAGCGAAGAGCAGGAAGCGGAAAGCGGAAAGCGGAAAGCGGAAAGCGTGGCAGTGCCGGAACCTGAACCTGTTGTTGCCGCACCTGTAGCCGCCGTGCCCGAACCGCAGCCCGAGCCTGAGCCCGAACCCGAACCGGAGGAAGAAGCCCGGCAGGAGCAGCCGTCGCTGTTCGACTACCTCAAGCCTGGCAGCGGCGACAAGCCCGTGCAGCGCACCATCGCCGACACCCTTGGCGGCAACCTGAAGGGAGGCATCGAGGAGAAAATGGCCTCGAACAAGGTCGCCGACCTGCGCACCATCATCAACATCAACGACAAGTTCAGCTTTATGAACAACCTGTTCCACAGCAATATGAAGGGCTACAACGACTTCATACTGCGCCTCAACGCCATCAGCAGCCGCGAGGAAGCCCTGGCCTATGTGGGCGCCATCGCCGAACAGTATGGCTGGGACAACGAGTCGCTCGCCGTCAAGACTTTCTACACCATTTTCGACCGCAAGTTCTAAGCGCCGGCTTGCCGGCAAACCGTTTTTTGCCTATAAACGATTGTCAACCCATTCAACCCAAAGAACCTGAAATGACCCGCACAGCAATACTTTTTTCAGCCCCGTCGGGGTCGGGCAAGACCACCATCATCAAACGCCTGCTGCAGTATTTCGACTGCTTCGAGTTCTCTATAAGCGCCACGAGCCGCAAGCCCCGCGAGGGCGAGCGCGACGGCGTGGACTACTACTTCCTGTCGCCCGACGAGTTCGAGAGCCGCGTGCGCGACGGGCAGTTCCTGGAGTGGGAGGAGGTGTATGCCGGCACACGCTACGGTACCCTCAAGAGCGAGATAGACCGTATCTGCGACAGGGACCGCGTGGTGATTTTCGACGTCGACGTCAACGGCGGCATCAATATCAAGCGCTACTTTGGCGACGACGCCCTGGCCATCTTCGTTATGCCGCCCTCGATCGAGGTGCTTGAGCAGCGCCTGCGCAGCCGCGGCACCGAGAGCGAGGAGTCGATACAGAAGCGCCTGGGCCGCTCGGCCAAGGAGCTGGAGGAGGCGCCGCGCTTTGACACGACGATAGTGAACGACGACCTCGACCGCGCCGTCGAGCAGACCAAGCGCACCATAGAGGCTTTCCTGAAAAACAGACAGTAAGAGCAACGACAAGTGGAGAAGTTAGGGGAATTCATAAGGAAGCATTCGCACGTGATAGCCTTCATCCTGCTGGAGGTCGTCGCCGTGCTGCTGATAGTGCAGAACACGTTCTATCAGCGGTCGCGCATAGTGCGTGTCGGCAACCGCGTTGCCGGTACGTGGCACAAGGGCGTTTCGACGGTGACGGGCTATTTCGGCCTGAAGGCCGAGAACGAGTATCTGGCCGCCGAGAACGCCGCCCTGCGCGCACAGATGGCCTCGTCGTATATCTCTTACAGCGACAGCGTGTTCCAGGTAAACGACACGGTCTACAAGCAGCGCTACTCGTACACCGACGCGCAGGTTATCAAGAACTCCTACAACCAGTCCAAGAACTATATGATGATCAACAAGGGCTCGGCGCAGGGGGTTAAGGTCGATATGGCAGTCATCTCGCCCAAGGGCATTGTGGGGGTGGTGGTGAACTGCACCAAGAACTTCTCGACAATAATGCCCGTGCTGCACAGCGACAGCCGCCACAGCGTCAAGCTGAAGCGCACCAACTCGACGGGCTCGCTGATATGGGAGGGCGGCGACTACCGCTATGCCACTCTTATAGACATTCCCACCACCTACCCGCTCTACAAGAACGACACGATAGTGACCAGCGGCCTCGCCAACGACTTCCCCGAGGGCATCGCCGTGGGCTATATCGAGGACTTTACGAGCGTGCAGGGCAGCGGATTCTACAACATACGCATCAGGCTGGCCACCGACTTCAACAACCTTAACCACGTTTATGTGGTAGACAACCACTTCAAGGCTGAACAGGATTCACTAATGAGAATAACGGAGGGCGGCGATGAATAGCAAACTTGTATTTCAGAACATAGGCCGGTTCCTGCTGCTCGTGATGCTGCAGGTGCTGGTGTTCAACAACATCTATCTGGGCGGCTATATCAACCCCTGCATCTACGTCTTGTTCATCGCTATGCTGCCCACCACCACGGGACGTATACCGATGATGCTGATAGCCTTTGCGACGGGCCTGTGCGTGGACGTGTCGACCAACATTCTGGGCTTCCACACTTTCGCCTGCACTGCCGTGGCGTTCCTGCGCGGCATCTGGCTCGACAAGATTATCATCCGCGACAACGACGACGGCGTGGAGACACCCAGCATTTTCAGCGTCGCCTACCAGCAGTTCCTGATATACCTGTTCCTGCTGCTCTTCGCCTTCAACATCATCTACTATACGCTGCTGGTGTTCAGCTTCAGGGAGTTCTTCAGCGTTCTCCTTACCGCCCTGCTCAGCACCGTTGTCACTTGGCTGCTGGCGGTCTTGTACCAGACGTTGCTGCTTCGCAAAACGAAAAACAGCTCTGCACAATGAGAAAGAGATTAGCCATATTGACCGTCCTCCTTGCCGCCGGCCTTGCAACGCTGCACGCACAGCTGGCCGTGGGCAAATGGCGCGACCACCTGTCGTACAACGAGCTTCACGCCGTTGTGCAGGCGGGCGACCGCATATACTGCTCGGGGGCCGGCGGATTGTTCTACTATGACCTGGGCGACTATACGGTGAACAGGGTGAACAAGACCACCATACTGAACGATGTGGGCGTCAGCACGTTTGCCTACGACGCGCAGACCAAATACCTGGCAGTGGCCTACAACAACGCCAACCTGGACCTGATAAAGGACGACCAGGTGTTCAACATCAGCGACATCAAGCGCAACAACATCGGCGGCAACAAGCAGATAAACAGCATACGCTTCAACGACCGCTGCGCTTACCTTGCCTGCGGGTTCGGCATCGTGGTGGTGGACCTGGCACGCAAGGAAATCAAGGAGACCTACTATCTGGGCGCCGACGGCACCTATATGAATATCAATATGAATATCAACGATATCGCTTTCACCGACAGCCTCATTGTGGCAGCCACCGACAACGGCATTATGACCGCCGACAAACACAGCCGTATGCTGAACATAGTGAGCAACTGGCACCTCGACGAGACTTCGCTGCTGGCCGGGCAGGTTGTGTCGAGGCTTGCCGTGGACGGCTCGAACCGCGTGCTGGCGCTGGCACACTTCGCCACGGGAGGCGACACGGCGCTGTATGCCGACAACAACGATATGAATTTCCTGCCTGTTACGTTGGGCGACCTACGCAACTTGAAGGTTTCGAAGGGAAAGACAGTGCTGTGCCACAACGACAAGGTTGAAGTTTATGACGAGAACCTGGTTCTACAGCACAGCATCGGCAACGTTGACTGGATGAAGATGGAGCCCAACGATGCCGAGCTGACCGCCGACGGGCGCCTGTGGGTGGCACACCGCTGGGCTTCGCTGGCATCGGTGAGGCTCGACGACCCGAGCCACGTGGACCTTTTCTATCCGCAATGTCCGGCTACCGACAACGTATATCGCCTCACTGCCTTCGACAACGACTTGATGGTGGCTCCAGGCGGGCACAGGAGCACCTATAACGGGGTGTACTTCCCTGCCAACCTTTACACTTTGTCGGGCAACGACTGGAAGACCCTCGACGACCCCAACGGACTGCTGAACGGGTTGTACGACATACTTGACGTGGCCGTGAATCCTCGCAACCAGAAAGTCCGCCTGGCTCCGGCGTGGGGCAGCGGCATAGTGGAGATCACCGGTGGCAAGGTCACTGAAATATACAACGAAACCAACACCAACGGCGCCCTGACACCCTACACGCAAGGGACCTTCAAGGCGCTGTTCACCGGCGCTGTGGCTTACGACGACAAAGGCAATGCCTGGATTACAAACTCCCTGCAGCCCAACGGACTGGCTGTACGATACAGCAGTGGCGAATGGGCAAGCTTCACAACACAGAATATGGTGGGCGGCAGCGAAATCGACCACATCATCTGGGACAGCATCAACGGCTTGAAACTGTTTTGGGGGCGCGCCAACAAGATATTTGTACACGACGGCAAGGACAAGATGGCATATATCGACCCCAACAACGGCTCGAAGCTGGAGACATCGAATGTCAACTGCGTTGTGCAGGACCACGAAGGGCATCTGTGGATAGGCACCAACAAGGGCATCAAGGTGGTATACGACCTGAGCAGGGTGTTCCAGAACGGGGGCAAGGGCGAACGCTCGCCGGTGACGTGCAGCAACATCCTCTATAACGAGAACGGCATAGGCGAATACCTTATGGCCTACGAGAATATCTCCTGCATCATCGTTGACGGAGCCAACCGCAAATGGGTGGGCACAGCGACGGGCGGCCTCTATCTGCTGTCGGCAAACGGGCTTGAGCAGAAGGAGCATTTCACGACTTCCAACTCGGCGCTGTTCTCCGACAAGATTGTAAGCATTGCCGTGATGCCGTGGAGCGGCGAACTGTTTGTGGGCACCGACAAGGGGCTGCAGTCCTACCGCACTACGGCTACCTACGCCTTCACCGAGCCGATGGAGGACATCCACGCCTTCCCCAACCCCGTAAGGCCTGGCTATGACGGACTGATTGCCATCAAGGGCTTTACACGCAACGGACTGGTACACATCACCGACGCCGCGGGACACACCGTCTATTCGACCCGTGCCGACGGCGGACAGGCAGTGTGGAACGGCTGTACCAACAGCGGCAAGAAGGTGGCATCGGGTGTATACTACGTCTTTGCCTCGGCCGAGGACGGCTCGATGCGCTCTGCCACCAAGATATTAATCATTAGATAAGCCGACAACTCTGATGATACTGACGACACAAGGCCTGGTGCTACACACCACAAAATACGGCGAGACCAGCATAATAGCAAAGGTCTTCACTCGCGAACTGGGCCTGTGTTCCTATATCGTCAAAGGCATCCGCAGCTCGTCGGGGCGCACAAAGCAGAACCTTATGCAGCCCTTAAGCCATCTGGAGATGACGGTTTACAACAACCCTAAGAAGCAGCTGCAGTACATCAAGGAGATGCGTCCAGCCTCGCACTACAACAATATCCAGAGCGACGGCATCAAGATGGCACTGCTGTTCTTTATGGACGAAGTGCTGTACAAGTCGCTCAAGGAGGAGGAGCTGAACACACAGCTGTTCGACTATGTGGTGGAAGTGCTGGAGACGCTGGACAATCAGGAGACTGGCAGCCAGGATGCCTCGAGAGAGATGGCCTCGTTCCCCATCAGCTTCCTTATAAACACCGCCCACCATCTCGGCATAGCCCCGATGGACAACTACAGCCAACGCGAGCCGCTGTTCAACCTCAAGGAAGGGCGCTTCCAGGCAATACCGTCTGCCTACAGCGCCGCCACCAACCCTAATGCCGACTACTTCCTCGACGTGCCGGCAAGCTCGAACTTCCATTCCTGCCTGTACAGCACACTGAACAAAAGCCAGATGCCACCGCTAACGCAGAAGCAACGAAGCGCTACACTCTCCAACCTGCTGGAATACTACCACGTGCACCTCGCCGACTTCCGCAACTTCACCTCGCACGAGGTGCTGCACGCAGTGCTAAGATAACTAAAAAACAAAATATCAATGAAGAAAATCCTTTTAATCATCGCTATGACCGTTGCCGCAATCGGCACCAACGCCCAATCCTGCTACTGGGTATTCCTGACCGACAAAGCCGGCACAACGTTCGATCCCTACAGCTATTTCGACGCCAAAGCCATCGAACGCTACCGCATCAACAACGCCAACCTGTACGATATAACCAACTATCCGTTGAACGACAGCTATGTAAGCCAAATCAACGCCATTGCCACCGAAGAGGTAGGCCAGAGCCGCTGGTTCAACGCCGTTGCAGTGATGGCCACCGACAACGAGATAGCCCGAATCGAGATGCTGCCCTTCGTTAAAGGCACCGACCTGATTGCCACCGAGATGCAGATTGCCGCCGCCAGCGAGTCCCGCCAGGCCAACGCAACGGAGGCCACCGACCAGCCTTGGGGCAACGGAGTCACCGACCAGCTGTTCCGTATGCAGGGCAATCTCTTTGTCGATAAAGGCATCGACGGCACAGGCATCCGCATAGCCGTCTTCGACGGAGGCTTCCACGCTGTAAATACGCACAAGGCTTTCAAGCATCTGCGCGACAACAACCAGATTGTCGCCACCTGGAACTTCACCAACAAGACTGCCGATGTCTACGACAACCACAGCCACGGCACAATGGTGCTCAGCTGCATTGCCGGCAAGATGGACGACAAACTGCTGGGCTTAGCCACTGGAGCCACCTTCCTGTTGGCCAAGACCGAGGTCGACCCCGAGCCTTTCAAAGAGGAAGTCTGGTGGGCGCAGGCCGTTGAATGGGCCGACAAGAACGGCGCCGACATCATCAACAGCTCGTTGGGCTACACCCAGGACCGCCACTACACGTGGCAGATGGACGGCCGCAGCTATGTAGCCAAAGCCGCCAACCTCGCCGCCCGCAAAGGCATCCTTGTCTGCAACAGCGCCGGCAACTCGGGCGAAGACGAGAACTGGAAAATCATAGGCACCCCTGCCGACGCCGACAGCATCCTCTCCATAGGCGGCATACAGCCCTCCCTGTTGTCCTATCAGCACATCGGTTTCAGCAGCTACGGCCCCACTACCGACGGCCGGCTGAAGCCCAACGTATGCAGCTTCGGCTATGCCGAGGTCGCCGACCATAGAGACGACACCGCCACAACCTACGCCGCCGGCACCTCCTTCTCGTCGCCACTGACCACAGGCTTCTGCGCCTGCGCTATGCAAGCACTCCGACCCGAAAAACCGACGGCAATGCAGATGAAATCCCTCATCGAGCAGTCTGCCGACCTCTATCCCTACTACGACTATGCCTTCGGCTACGGCGTGCCGCAGGCCGGCTTCTTCTGCAACAGGGAACAGGACACCCAAACCACTCCCACCTTCAGATTTATGCAGCTCGGCGACTTCCTCGTCATCTACCCCAACGCACAGACAAAGAAAAACACCTTCAAGAGGACCACTGTCACAAACGGTGTCATCAGCACCAAAGAGAACGAGGATGTCGTAATGTTCAAGATCCAGGACGAGAACGGCCTGATAAAGAACTACGTCAACCTCGGCTTTGAGGGTTTGGACCCCGACAAGAGCTGCATCGCAATCCCCAAAGGTGCCGTCTACGGGCACACGCTGGTGGCCTACGTCAACGGCCACACCGACAGCATAAGCCTGAAGGGAACAGACAATGTTGAATATGCAGATGCCGACCACAAATTTGAATACTACATCATCGACACTGCAGGATTCATCCAAGACAACGTCTTCGAGAACGGCAGCCGCAGCCTTGCCGACAACGCCGTCAGCAACTGGGGCGTGGGCAAGAAATATACCAGCGAGTTCTACTTCCAGTACGGCATCAACTGGTTCTTCCCCTACACAATGCGCTACAGCGACGCCTACAACATCGGCTTCCGCTTCATACGCAACTTCCGCAAATGGTACGGCCTCGGTCTCGGCTTTGATGTAGCCGACAAGATATTCCGCTATGACCCAGCCACTGCAGGCACGTGGGACAACACCCTTGCCATCACCGACTTCACCAATGTCGACAGGAAGCACTACTTCTGCTACGACGTAAACCTCGAGCTCTTCCAGCGCATACGCCTCGTCAACACCGGCAAGACCAAAAAAGGACTGCACTGGGACCTTGGCATCTACGGAGGCCTGCACGCCAACGAATACCTTGTCGCCTACAACGAAAACCAGAACCCCGGCGCCGCGCAGCTGCAGACCAACATCTACAGCGAAGTCGAGCCCACCAGCAACTGGAACTGGGGCCTCACCTCGCGCCTCGTCTGGAACTGGATAGGCATCTACGGACGCTACCGTATGAGCCAGCCCAGCCTCGACCTGCCGCGCCTCGAACTCGGAATTCAATTGTCATTCTAACAAAACATAACAACAATGAAAAAAATCCTACTCATCGCTGCGGCGATAATCCTCAGCCTGCAGCTCCAGGCCCAGAACCACTACTGGGTGATGCTGACCGACAAAGCGGGCACGACATTCGACCCCTACAGCTATTTCGATGCCAAGGCCATAGAGCGCTACCAGCTCAACAATGCCGACCTCTACGACATCAGCAACTATCCTCTCAACGAGAGCTACGTTGGTCAAATCGACGCCATCGTCACCGACGACTTCGGCCAGAGCCGCTGGTTCAACGCCGTGGCCGTCACCGCCACGCCCGACCAGATAGCAGCCCTCCGCAAGCTGCCCTTTGTCAAAGAGGTGGTGATGCTCGAGGCCAATATGCACTTGGCCAAAGCCGAAGACAGCGAGCCGATCGACGTGACCGGCCTCTTCTCCGAAGGCGCGCCTGCCGACCAACTGATACGTATGGGCCGCGACAACTTCCGCAACGCCGGCATCGACGGCAAAGGCGTGCGCATAGCCGTCTTCGACGGCGGCTTCCCGCAGGTCGACACCCACATCGCCTTCAAGCACCTGCGCGACGAGGGCCGCATCATCAAGACCTGGAACTTCCCCAACAAGAAAGAGAACGTCTACGGCTGGAACAGCCACGGCCTGATGACACTCAGCTGCATAGCAGGCATACACCGCTATCAAAATGACGACGGCGAAGTGCGCGTGGACATAGGTATGGCCACCGGAGCCGAATACCTGCTGGCACGCACCGAGATAGAGGCCGAGCCCTTCAAAGAGGAGGTGTGGTGGCAGATGGCCGTTGAATGGGCCGACAAGAACGGCGCCCAGATCATCAGCTCCTCGCTCGGCTATGGCAAGGACCGCTACTACACCAAGGATATGAACGGCCAGAGCTATGTGGCCAAAGCCGGCAATATGGCAGCCCGCAAAGGCATCCTGGTATGCAACAGTGCCGGCAACGAAGGCACCGACCGCAGCTGGCGCACCATCATCACCCCCAGCGATGCCGACAGCGTGCTCTGCGTGGGCGGCATCAGCAACAGCCTGACCGAATACCAGCACATCAACTTCAGCAGCTACGGCCCCTCGGCCGACGGCCGCCAGAAACCCAACGTAGTGGCCTTCGGCCACGCCTACACCGCCAACACCGGTGCAAGCAACGACAAGTACCACTTCGTCGACGGCACCAGCTTCAGCTGCCCCCTCGTGGCCGGCTTTGCAGCCTGCGCTCTGCAGGCCAAACCGGGCCTCACGGCTATGCAGCTCTTCCACGAGATTGAGAAGAGTGCCGACCTCTATCCCTACTGCGACTACACCTACGGCTACGGCGTGCCGCAGGCCGACTATTTCACCGGCACGCGCAAGGCCGTCGAGCCCACCTTCAAATTCCAGAAGACGGACAAAGGCCTGCAGGTCGTCATACTCAAAGACATCAAGGACGGCTATATGTTCATCAAAAACAGCAAAGCCGACGGCACCATCACCGCCTACTCTCAGCGCGCCGTCAAAGATAACTTCCAAAAGGATCGGCACTTCACCATCGCCGAGGGCGACATTGTCACCATCAACATAGGCGGCTACACCCAGAGCTACACCTTCAACGACCACTCCAGATACCAATCCGACGACGGCATAAGCATCGAATCAGACGACGACTCGCTCTACATCCCCCCCATCTTCGAAGGCCACGCCTACTCCAACCTCAACGAGAAGAAAACGCTCAAGGAGTTCTACTTTATGCTCGGCGTGCCTGTCAACATCAGTAACGGTGAGCTTGACCACAACTTCTGGTCGCCCGCCAAACGCATCGGCATCCGCAACACCTACTATTTCACCAAAGCCTACGGCTGGGGCTTTGCCCTCGAATACGGCCACAGCTCCCTGCGCTTCGGCGACGAGGCCAACCGTCTCGACTCGCTGGCTGCTATGGACGACGATGTGCGCTGGCTCGACAAGAAGGTGAGCAAACACAAACTCAACCTCGGCGAAGTCGGCATCGAAATCTACCAGCGCGTGCGCCTGCGTCCCGGTGGCTTGCTCCACAAAGGATGGCACTGGGACCTCGGCGTCTACGGCAACTGGGCTCACAATGCCTACAAGCTCAAAGGCGGCCACAATGGTGACATCGCCTCGTCACGCAAAGAAGTGGTGCGCAACCTCGACCTCCTCGACGGCTACCGCTGGAACTGGGGCGTCACCACGCGACTGACCTACGATTTCATAGGCCTCTATGCCCGCCTGCGCCTCAACGACATCGGCCAAGAAGTCACCGCAGGCCAGTTCATACTGCCCCAGCTTGAAGCCGGCATCCAGATAGCGTTCTAATCCCTGACCGTCAGGCATATAGCCTGCAACGGGATGGTTTTTGTTCCGGTCCCCGCCGCTCTGCGGCGGGGACCGGAACATTTATATGTCCGCCACACGTCAGTGTTTCCGCCCGTCCACGGCCATAATTCCATCCTACCAACACCGTCCGTCAGTTGTTGTCCAGTTGTTGTCCAGTTGTTGTCCAGTCAATGACTGGACAACAACTGGACAACAACTGGACAACGACTGGACAACGGACGGTGTTGGTAGGGGGCAAACACGGCTTGGAAACGGCGCAAAAAAGGCGCCGGCATTTTGCCGGCGCCTTGCATTGTTGTTCCAACTATATGATATTTATATTGTTGCTTCGCCTCACTCCACTTCTTCATAGTCGGCAAAGCCGTCGTCGTCGGTGTCATTGTCGCCGCGGGGCTTGTAGGTGGAGCGGTTCAGCCAGCGGTTGGGGAGCTCGAGCAGATAGTTGAGCGCCGTGATTATGAGGCTGAAAAGCAGGGCATAGGCGAACGAGTCGACCTGGAAGGGGCCCACGATGGAGGCGGTCATCTCAATGATGATGGCGTTGATGATGAATATGAAAAGGCCCATAGTAAGGACCGTGAACGGCAGGGTGATGAAGATGAGAATGGGCCGCAGGAAGTTGTCGAGCAGCGCGATGACAAGGGCTGTCAGGACGGCGACCCACACGCTGCCGCCATCGATGCGCACGCCCGGCAGCAGTTTGATGGCAATGATGGTGGCGAGGGTGAGCACGATGGTGCGCGCCACGAACCCCCAGAGGCCCGACTGCCGCTGCCGGTTGGTGGAAATCTGTATTTTCATATCTCCACCTCTCCTTTCCCCTGGCGTATTATTTCAAGCCGGCCGCCGCTGCAGTCTATCACGGTCGACGGGATGTCCTCGCCGATGCCGCCGTCGACCACGATGTCGACCTGATGGCCGAACAGTTCGCAGATGAGCTAGGGGTCGGTCAGGTATTCGCTCTCGCGGTCGTCGTCGAGGGTGCGCACCGAAGTGCCTATCAGCGGGCATCCGACAGCGTTGACGACAGCATTGAAGACGGGGTGGGCCGGCACGCGCACGCCGATGGTGCGGTTGGGGTTGAGATAGTTGCGCGGCACGTTGCCGTTGGCGTCCATAATGAACGTGAAAGGCCCGGGCAGGCACTGGCGCAGCAGCTGGAAGGTGTCGCGGTCCATAGGGCGCACATACTCGGCCACGGTGCTGATGTCGGGGCAGAGCATCGAGTATTTTGCCTTCTTGAGCGAGAAGCCTTTGAGCCGCGCAATGGTCTCCACGGCCTTCTTGAACTCCATACTGCACACAAAAGCATACAAAGTATCGGTGGGCAGAATGACTATTCCTCCACCGTTCAAAGTGTCGGCTACACGATTGACATCGTTGTAGTTAGGATTGTCCTGGTATATCTTTAAGAGCATTTTTCGGGTGCTTTTTGAAGGTGCAAAAGTACGAATGTTGTGTGGATTGGCAAAATATTTTTTTATAAGGTGCGTTATTATGAGTTGTATTTTTGAATAAAATGAGAATAGCGCTGAAATATATACCTGTAATGCTGCTGCTGGCGGCGCTGCCCCTGCAGGCGCAGCAGTCGCCCAAGTTCGGCAAACACTTCAGGGACGCGACGCTGCGTGTCGACTACCTGCGTGTGGGCAACAAGCAGCACGACACCTGCAAGCTGCAGCGTTTTGTGCTGCAAAGCGACAAGGTGTGGGCGGGTTCGCTGACGCAGCTGCTCGACCCCGTCGACAACGGGGCCTACCGCATAATGGTGAAGGACGCACGGTCGGGGGCAGAGCTCTATTCGCGCTGCTACAACACGCTGTTCGGGGAGTATCGCGAAACGGCGGCCGGCAGGGACAGCATAGCGACCTTTGAGGAGGTGATGCTTATGCCTATGCCCAAGCAGCCTGTAGACATCTGCCTGCAGAAGCGCGGCGACGACGGCAAATTCGCCACCGCAACGGTGTTCCGCTTCGACCCCGGCAATACGCCTGTAGAAACCCGAGCCTCCGATATTCCGCAGCGCAAGCTGCTCTACAACGGCGACTGGCACAAGAAGATCGATGTGGTCATTGTCGCCGAGGGCTATGGCAGGAGCGACGCCGAGAAGATGCAGGGCGACTTTGAGAAATTCGCCTCCTACCTTGTGGCGCAGGAGCCTTTTGCCGGCCGCAAGAGCGACTTCAACGTGTGGGGCGTCGGCGTGCTGGAGCAGGAGAGCGGAGTGACCGACCCCAACAGGGGCAAGTATGTGAAGAGCGCCGTCGGCTCGTCGTACAACACGTTCGGCAGCGACCGCTACCTGATGACCACCCGGTTGTTTCAGCTTCACGACCTGCTGGCAGGGGTGCCCTACGACCATATCGTCATTATGGCCAACTGCGACACCTACGGAGGCGGAGCGATATACAACTATTACGCCTTCAGTGCAGTGCAGGCGATGTCGATGTGGATACTGCCCCACGAGCTGGGGCACTCGATTGGCGGTCTGGCCGACGAATATGTCGACGAGGAGCTAAGCTACAACGACATCCACAGCAATGGGCGCGAGCCTGTCGAGCCCAACATCACCACGCTGGTTGACTTCGGCAGCAAGTGGCAGTCGATGGTTCCGGAAGGGACGCCTGTCCCGACAAACCCCGTGGAAGGCCTCGACAAACGCGACAACGGCCCGGTGGGGGCCTACGAGGGCGCCGGCTATCAGGCCAAGGGCGTGTACCGCCCCTGCACCAAGTGTATGATGCGCGACTATGCGGCGTTCTGCCCTGTGTGCAAGAAGCGGTTGAACGAGGTGTTCGACCTATATGTCAAGTGATTGAAGAGTTGTTGAATTGTTGAGTTGAAGATATGAAGATTCTTAAACCGAAATACCTTTTATTGCTGCTGCTGGTGCCGCTGGCGATGACCTCGTGCATCAAGGAGGAGCAGTTTCTGACCGACAGCTCGGCAAGGCTGTCGTTCTCGGAGGACACGGTGCTGTTCGACACTGTGTTTGCGACAATGGCAACGATTACGCGCCAGGTGCGGGTCTACAACAACTACGACGAGCCGTTGCTGATAAACAGTGTCACGCTGCAAGGCGGCGGGGCACCGAGATTCCGCATCAATGTCGACGGCGATACCTCGAGAGTGGCCCGCGACGTGGAGATTGGGGCACACGACAGCATCTTCATCTTCATACAGGCTAACATAAACCCCAACGACCAGACATCGCCCTATCTCGTGGAGGCCGACATAGCGTTCAGTTTCAACAACAAGCAGCAGACGCTGCCTGTGATTGCCTACGGCCGCAACGCTGTGTACCATCTGCCCACCTATACGCACCACATCTACGAGCTGTACATCAACAAGTGGGGGAAGATTGACACCAACTGGATTCCCTATTCCATATTGGACTGCGCCAACTGGGACCACACAAGGCCGCACATCATTATGGGCTATGCCGTGGTGAACAGCAACGAGACGCTGAGCCTTACGGCGGGCGACGAGCTCTATTTCGGCGACAACAGCTGCCTGTGGATATACGACAGCGCCACATTGGATGTGCGCGGCACCCGGCAGGCGCCCGTCGTGTTCACCTCGATACGCCACGACGGATACTACGACAGTCTGCCAGGCCAGTGGCGGTATATCTGGCTGTCGACGGGCAGCAAGGACAACCACATTGAATGGGCAAGGATTGAGAACGGCAGCATCGGCCTGCTGGTCGACACAAACGTGAACAGCAACCCTACGCTTGATATCAGCAACTGCATTATCCGCAACCACTCGATGGCGGGCATCGTAGGGCAGGGCTCTTACATTGTGGGCGACAACCTGTTGGTGAGTTGCTGCGGCGAAAGCCTTGTATGCCTGCAATACGGCGGCAGGTACCGCTTCAGCAACAGCACTTTCGCCAACTACTGGCGCTATCAGAGCCGCAAGACGCCTTCGGTGATTCTGAACAACTACTACCAATACGACGAGACTACCGTCTTTGCCCGGCCGCTGCAGCAGGCCGACTTCTACAACTGTATAATCTATGGCAGCTACGGCGGCAGGGACAACAGTGGGGAAATCAGTTTCGACTGGATTGACGCCTGTGCCTTCAACTGCTCGTTCCGCAACTGCCTGCTGCGAACATCGCTGGTGGACAGCGACGGCAACGCGACCTTCGCGCCGGCACCCAATATTGCGGGCAGCGGCCTGATTGTCGACTCAGACCCGAAGTTCAAGGACGCATACGGGAACAACTACAACCTGCTGGAAGGCTCGCCCGCCATAGGCGCAGGCAACAGCCTGTACTTGCAGAGTGCAATAGACTTGAACGGCAATCCGCGTGGCAATCCGCCCACGATAGGAGCCTTTGAATATCAGCAATAAAAACACAAGACAATGTATAACTACATAAACGGAAAACTTGACGAGGCAACGCCTGCCTACGCGGTAATAGACTGCGGAGGAGTGGGCTATATGCTTGAAATCACCCTGAACACCTATTCGCAGATCAAGGACCTGCCGGCAGTGAAACTGCTGGTACACGAGATAGTGCGCGAGGACGCCCATCTGCTGTTCGGATTCTATACGGAGAGCGAGCGCGAGATGTTCCGCCTGCTGTTGAACGTCAACGGAGTAGGAGCCGCCACGGCACGCATTATGCTGTCGTCGCTTACCGTTGAGGAACTGACGCGGGCCATAGTCGATCAGGATGCAAAACGGGTGCAGAAAGTGAAAGGCATCGGAGCCAAGACCGCCCAGCGTATATTGCTGGAACTGCGCGACAAGGTCGACCCATTTGCGGCACCGTCGCTTGCCGGAGCGACATCGGCGGCAGGTTCGAGCAATAAAAATGCAGAAGAGGCGTTATCAGCACTGGTTATGCTTGGATTTCCGAAAGCAGCATCGGAGAAAGTGGTGATGAAAATGGCTGAGGCTAACCCCGGAGCCAGCGTGGAAGAAATTATCAAGCAGTCGCTTGCACACGGAATCTAAGACCGCCTATCGGAATGAAGACCAGAGCAGCAACAATGACATCGACAGTGAACCGCCTGTGGCGGCTTGCTGTTCTATTGTTGCTCCTCGTGCCGGCCGTTTCGCTGCAAGCCCAGGAGGAAGAGGACAGCACACGGTCGTCGCTGCACTTTCCCATCCCCACCGACGGCTCGTCGCCGCAAAGCCCGCTGTATTTGAGCAACCCGTCCAATATGACGACCACCGTCGAGTATGACCCCAACACTCACAGCTATGTCAAAGTAACAAAGATTGGCAGCATCGTTGTCAGCCGCCAGTTTATGACATTTGAGGAGTATCAGGACTACCAGATGCAGTACCTGATGGACGATTTCTGGACACAAAAGCAGAAGGAGAACAACACTAACGGCGGCGAAGGCGGCCTGCTGAGCAAGATACCCGGATTCAATGAGATCAGTCGCAAGCTGGAGAGCCTTATGGACAAGCCTGAGATAAAGATCACTCCCAGCGGAAGCGCAGACCTTACACTGCAGGTAATCAGCAACTTCACCGACAACCCGTCGATTGATGAGTCGCGGAGGCGCAACATACAGCCCGACTTTGACGAGAACATCCAGTTGACCCTCAATGCCAAGATCGGCGACCTGTTCAACACAGACATCAATTGGAACACTCAGGCAACATTTGATTTCGAGAATCAAATCAAGCTGAAATACGAGGGGAAAGAGGATGATATAGTTCAATTGCTGGAGGCTGCCGATATATCGTTCCCGCTGAACACGACGCTCATCAAGGGCAGCCAGCGCCTGTTCGGTGTCCACTCCAAGCTCAAGTTCGGCAATCTTACTGTCGACGCCGTGTTCAGCAACAAGGAGACATCGACCGAGAATATGCAAGTGCAGGGCGGCGCATCGGCACAGGAATTCGAGATACGTGCCGACGAATACGAGGAAAACCGGCACTTTTTCATCTCGCAATACTTCTATGACAACTACAACAAGGCTATGTCTACGCTGCCTGTAGTGAACAGCAACATCAAGATTATTCGCCTTGAAGTGTGGAGAACCAATATCGGTGCCGCCGTCACCAACAACCGAGACATACTGGCATTGACCGATCTGGGTGAGAACAAGCCGTCGTCACCTGGCGTTTATGGAGGCGTCTCCACCCTGCCCAACGGCCAAACCTCCAACAACCTGCTGCAACTCATAAACACAAGCGCTGTGCGTAACATCAACAACGTCAGTTCGTATATGGAAGGGCTTGGGTTTACAGGAGGCACCGACTATGAAAAGCTGCAGAGTGCACGCCTGCTGCCCGCGAACGAATATACATTCAATGCCCAACTGGGCTTCATCACTCTTGCCCAGCCCCTTGCCAACGACCAGATTCTGGCCGTGGCATTCCAATATCAAGTGATAGGCGACACAACGGTCTATCAGGTCGGTGAACTCACCACCGACGGTGTCAACGACCCGAATGCCCTGATTGTAAAGCTCATCAAGGGCACGTCGGTCAACAGCCGTAGTCCGCTGTGGAAGCTGATGATGAAGAATGTGTACTTCCTTAAAAGCACGCAGATAAGCCGCGATAACTTCCGCCTCAATGTGCTGTACGAGAACCCTGAGGGTGGCGTAGGTATCGGCTATTTCACCGAAGGCCCGTTCGAGGCCGTTCCGCTTGTACAGGTGTTTGGGCTGGACCGAATGGATGCATCGCAGAGCTACTATTACCCCGACGGCGTGTTCGACTGGTTTGACAGTGCCGCATTCAAGGGCGGTATCATCCAAGCCTCGTCGGGACGGATATTCTTCCCCTACGTGGAGCCTTTCGGCAAAGACCTGCGCGAGATGCTGGGCGACAACACTCTGGCCAACAAGTATTGCTTTGATTCGCTCTACACAATGACACAGACCCTGGCTCAACAATATGCCGACAAGAACAAGTTTTACCTTGAGGGCTACTATACCAGTTCGGTAAGCGGCGAGATACAGCTTGGCTACAGCGTGACACAAGGCTCTGTCTCCGTGACAGCCGGCGGAATGCCTCTCATTGAAAACGTGGACTATACGGTAGACTATACAATGGGTACGGTGCGTATCATCAACGAAAGTCTGCTTGCATCGGGCACCCCTATCAGCGTAAGCAGCGAGAACAGCTCGTTCTCGATGATGACCAAACGTATGCTCGGTCTGCACCTAAACTATGAGTTCGACCCTGACTTCAACCTTGGCGCCACGTTTATGAACCTGCGCGAGAAGCCGCTAACGCAAAAGAACAACTTTGGCGACGAGCCTACCTCCAACTCCATCTGGGGTCTCGACCTCAACTACCGCCACGATGTGCCTTGGATAACAAAATTTATGGACCATCTGCCGGGCATCCAGACCAAAGCGCCCTCTACACTAACCCTGCAGGCCGAATTCGCACACTTCATACCAGGTATGGCCAACACCGGCAGCGACGACGGCAAGGTGACCTATATCGACGACTTTGAAGGCGCCGAGAGCAATATAGACCTGAAAGGCTACACCTTCTGGCATCTGGCTTCCACGCCGCAAGACTACAAGACATCTCTTCCACAATTCCCCGAAACATCGCCAGGCACAGGCCTCGCCTACGGCTTCAACCGTGCGAAATTGGCCTGGTATACCGTGAGTAACATCTTCTTCGAATCCAACTGCCCCGAGAACATTGACGAAAACGACCGCTCGCACCCCTACGCACGCCGCATACTACAGACAGAGGTGTTCCCCAACAAGAGTCTTGCTGCGAACGAGAACAACCGCATCTACGAGCTTACGCTTGCCTACTACCCCAGCGAGAAAGGCCCCTACAACTACGATGTAGCCCCCACGCCGTTCAGTGCCGGCATCGACCAGAACGGCCTGCTCAACAACCCGCAGAGCCGATGGGGAGGTATTATGAGGGAACTCACCTACACCGACTTCGAGACGCAGAACATAGAGACCCTCGAGTTCTGGCTGATGGACCCCTTCATCGACCCAGCCACCGGAGAGCACGACGACAGCAAGAGCGGCGGACGGCTCTACATCAACCTTGGCGACATCAGCGAAGACATCTTGCGCGACGGCCGCAAAAGCTTCGAGAACGGACTGCCTACCGCCAACACCACACAAGCCTTCATCGACAACCCCGTCGACACAACCATCTGGGGTCGCGTGCCTAAGATGCAGAGCGTCGTCAACGCCTTCGACAACAACGAGGAAAGCCGCCACTACCAAGACATCGGCTACGACGGTCTGAGCAGCGCTGTCGACCTCAACGACGAGCAGTCGTTCTTTGCCGACTACATCAACAGCATCGGGGCCCTCTACGGCACCTCGTCCGTGGCTTACCAGCAGGCCCTCAACGACCCGTCGAGCGACGACTTCCGCTACTTCCGCAGCTCCTACTACGACCAGAACAACGTCAAAATCAACGACCGCTACAAGCTGTACAACAACCCCGAAGGCAACTCCGTAAGCAACTCCGACAACACCGAAGACTACTCCACCGAAGGCACCAACTATCCCAACATCGAGGACATAAACCGCGACAACACCCTCAGCGAGAGCGAGAACTACTACCAGTATGTCATCAATCTCAGCCCCGACCAGATGGTGATAGGCAAAAACCATATCGTCGACATACAGGAAGCCCAGAACGTGCAGCTCGCCAACGGCACCACCACAACCTGCCGGTGGTACCAGTTCAAAATCCCCATCCGCGAACCCGACCAGACCATAGGCAACATCAACGGCTACCAGTCCATCCGCTTTATGCGTATGTTCCTCAACGGATTCGAAGACCCCGTCATACTGCGCTTCGCAACACTCGAGCTGGTCTACGGCACCTGGCGCAAATACAGCGAAGACCTGCTGCAACCCGGCGACTACCCCACCGGTATGGGCGAGAACACCAGTTTCACACTCTCCACCGTAAACATCGAAGAGAACGGCAGCCGACAGCCCGTCCCCTACAACCTGCCGCCAAACATCGAACGAGAGTCGTGGTACTCCACCTCGTCGTCATACACAATCCTCAACGAGCAGGCCCTCGAACTCGACATCCAGGAACTCAACGCAGGCGACGCCCGCGCCATCTACCGCAACGCGCAATACGACCTGCGCTACTACGGCAAACTCAAAATGTTCGTCCACGCAGAAAAGAAATTCGATGTCGACCGCCTTTACGACGGCGACCTCACGCTCTTCGTGCGACTTGGCAGCGACTACACCAACAACTACTACGAATACGAAGTACCCCTGACCCTGACCCCGTGGGGCACCTCAGCCGACAGCAAGGAAATCATCTGGCCCGAAGCCAACAACGTCGAAATAGACCTGCAGCAACTTGTCGAAATCAAGACACGCCGCAACAAACTCATACGCAGCGGCAACGCCGACTACAACAGCACGTCGCTCTACAGCGAAATGCTCGATGGCCGCAAATACACCATTATGGGCACGCCCAACCTCGGCAAGGTGAAAGTCATTATGGTCGGTGTACGCAACCCACGCAAGCAGACCCTCGACGACGGCAACGATATGCTGCCCAAGAGCGCCATAGTGTGGATCAACGAAATGCGTCTGGCCGACTACATAAACAAGGGCGGATGGGCGGCAATGGCCCTCGCACGCACCAACCTTGCCGATGTCGGCAACCTGTCGCTCTACTCGTCCTACACCACCAGCGGCTTCGGCAACCTCGAAGACCGGCTCAACAAGCTCGAACTCGTCAACACCTTCAATGTCCAGAGCACCCTCAACCTCGAGATGGGCAAATTCTTCCCCGACGAATGGGGTATGCACATCCCTCTCTATATCGACTACAACAACCAGATAGGCAGCCCCGAATACAACCCCTTAGACCCCGACGTCAAGCTCAAGGACGACCTCAAGACATACAAGACCCAGGCCGAACGCGACTCGGTAAGAAAAATGGCCCAGCAACGCCACCAGACCACAAACCTCACGCTTGCCAATATGCGCAAGGAACGCACCGGCAAATCGGCCCTCAAGCCCCACTTCTACGACTTCGAGAACTTTGCCTTCTCCTACGCCTACAGCGGCGAACGCAGCAGCGACGACGACATCGAATACTACAACAAAGACCAGCACCGCGGCGGCCTGACCTACAACTTCTCCATCAACCAGCCAAAGCAGTTCAAGCCCTTCGACAAGATGAAGCCCTTCCAAAACAAGAACCTGCGCTTCATCAAAGACTTCAACCTCTACTACCAACCCAAAAACATCAGCTTCTCAACCGAAATCTACCGCGACATCGAAAGCACCCTGCTGCGCAACAAGAGCGCCGCCCTCGTCATTATGAACCCCACCTACTTCAAGCAGTTCACCTGGCGACGCGACTACAACCTCCAATACGACCTCGCACGAAGCTTCCACATCACCTACGATGCCAACGCCAACGCACGCATCGACGAGCCCCCCGGAATGATAGACCGCTCGGCCAACGACACCCTGTGGAGCGCCATTATGCGCGGCGGCACGATGCAGAACTTCCAGCAGAACCTCAACGTCACCTGGAGCATACCCATCAACAAGCTGCCGTATATGGACTTCCTTACGCCCAACCTCTCCTACCGCAGCACCTATATCTACAACGGCACGACACAGGCCCTTGCCGCACAAGGCAGCGTCATCAGCAACAGCACCATCCTCAACCTCACCGTGCAGGGCAACTTCCAGACCCTCTACAACAAGTCGAAGCTGCTGAAGAAAGCCTACGCCAAGAAGCCGGTAAAGAAAAACGACGTCAACAAGCGAGGCAAAGACGCCGACAAAGAGAAGAACGACCTCGACAAGAAGCGTGGCCTCGAGCAACGCAAAGCCGACGCAGCACTCGCCGACTCGCTGCGCAAGGCACAGCGCGAAGAGAACCTGCGCGAACTGGGCTATTTCGGACTGCGCTTCGTTACGGGCATCAAGAACGTATCGTTCCAGTACAACAACTCCTACGGAGCCTCCATAGCAGGCTTTATGGGCGAAGCGCGCATCGCCGGTCTCGACCCGTCCAATGGCTGGCAGCCGGGGCTGCCCTTCGTGTTCGGACTGCCCGAAGGCAATCCCTTCGCCACCCCCTCGACCACTTTTGCCACCTCGAGCGTGGTGGAAAGCCTGCTCGCAGACGACCTGCTGTCGCACGACACACTGATGAACACCCCCAGCAACGCCACGCAGAACCGCATAATCAACTTCCAGGCCACCATCGAGCCGGTGCGCGACTTCGTCATCAAGTCGTCGGCCCGCCAGAACTACGCCACCCGCCAGGAATACTACTACAAATACAGCAACGCCACAGAGCGCGTGGAAGGCCCGCTCAGCAACACTATGGCCGGCAACTACACCACCAGCGTCTGGTCGTTCCGCACCACGTTCAAAAAAAGCGACGACCTGTTCAACGACTTCATCGCCGCCCGCGGCACCGTGGCCGACCGCCTGGCAAGCCTCAACCCCGACCCCTACAGCAGCCAGATGGTGCAAGACACGATGAACGGCGAGTGGTATCCGGCAGGCTATGGCGCCAACCAGCAGACCGTGCTCCTCACCGCCTTCCTCGCCACCTATCTCGGCAACGACCCCGCCAGGCAGTCCTTCTCGCCCTTCCTTGCGGTGCCGCTGCCCGACTGGGACATCAGCTACAACGGCCTCGGCAAGATCGACTTCTTCAAGAAATGGTTCACCGACATCAGCATCAAGCATAAATACAAGAGCGAATATACCATCGGCAACTTCTATACCGATGCCGCCATCGGCTCCGTCCTCGACGGCTACGACTACGGTACCGAGACCATAATCAACAACAACGGCGACTACATTTCGCCCGTATCGATGGAAGGCATCATCATCACCGAGCAGTTCCAGCCGCTCATAATGCTGTCGGTCAATATGGTCAACAGCTTCCAGTTCAAACTCGGCATCCAGAAGAGCCGCAGCCTCAACCTCAGCTTCTCCAACAACCAGCTGACCGAGACCTACCGCGACGGCGTGACCCTGGGCACCGGCTACCGCTTCAAAGACCTTGAATTCCAAGTCAAAGCCGGCGACAAAACGCACAACCTCAAGAGCGACCTCGTCCTGCAGGCCGACCTGACCTACAACAACAACCTGACACAGATACGCAAGATCAACCAGATGTCGCGTCAGATATCCTCGGGCTCCAAAGTATGGGTGGCACGCGTCAGCGCCGAATACGCCCTCTCCTCCACCCTCACCCTGCGAGCCTTCTTTGAGACCAACATCAACACCCCCTACATCTCCAACGCCTATCCCAATTCCACCACCAAGGGTGGCATAACCGTCCGCTTCTCGTTCTAAGCCCAAAGCGGACAGAAAACCCCTCCTTCCTTCACTGTTTTTTCGTCGTAAAAACAGGCATTCATTATCAGTCTTTTACAGGACCAAGTCCGTTCGTTGTCCAGTTGTTGTCCAGTTGTTGTCCAGTCAATGACTGGACAACAACTGGACAACAACTGGACAACGACTGGACAACGAACGGTGTTGGTACCTGCCAAACACGGTCGTGCCACCTGCAAGAGGCGGCGTTGAGACGATGCAAAAATCAATGGAGTTTTCAGATGCACGCCGACGGCCCGCGGGCTATCCTATCCGCGTCCAGTCGACAGGCTGCAGGCCTTCGGCGGCAAGCAGGGCGT
>CAJOMZ010000038.1:0-8987 GCA_905236645.1 uncultured Bacteroidales bacterium | reverse complement strand
GAGAAATGGCGGCAGCCGAAGAAGCCGCGGTAGGCCGAGAGCGGCGAGGGATGGGGCGCGGTGAGGATGTGGTGCCTGCCCTTGTCGATGAACTGGCTTTTGGCTATGGCATAGCTGCCCCAGAGCAGGAAGACGATGCCCCTGCGACGCGCCGACAGCTCGCGGATGGCGGCGTCGGTGAACAGCTCCCAGCCGTGGCGCTGGTGGCTGCCGGCCTGGTGCGCGCGCACGGTCAGCGTGGCGTTGAGCAGCAGCACGCCCTGCTCGGCCCAGCCGCCAAGGTCGCCGCTGGTGAGGGGTATGTCGGTGCCCAAATCGGAGTTGATCTCTTTGATGATGTTCACCAGCGAGGGCGGCACCGCGATGCCGTCGGGCACCGAGAAGCAGAGGCCCATAGCCTGGCCAGGCTCGTGGTAGGGGTCTTGGCCCAGGATGACCACCTTGACCTTGTCGAAAGGCGTGCGGTCGAAGGCGGCAAAGATATCCTTGCCCTTCGGATAGCAGGTGTATTGCTGCCGCTCGGCCACGAGGAACTGCTTCAGCTCTGCGAAATAGGGAGCGTCGAACTGCGGCCGCAGCACCTCGAGCCAGCTTTTTTCTATCTTCGGGTCCATCATTGTGTCGGTTTTGCTGTCCTTGCCGGCGTCAAAGGAAAGGGTTGTATTTCCTTTCGTCGCCTATGGTCGACGATTCGCCGTGGCCCGGCAGCACCATATAGCTGTCGGGCAGCGTCATTATCTTGTTGCGCAGATTTTCAATCAGTTGCCGATAGTTGCCGCCAGGCAGGTCGGTGCGGCCTATGCTGCCTTGGAAGAGGGCGTCGCCGGTGACTACGGCCTCTTCGGAGGGGATTACGAAGCAGATGCTGCCTTCGCAGTGGCCCGGCACATAGCGGCATTCAATCTTGATGTCGCCGACCGCCAGCACGGTGCCTTCGTCGATGTGCGTCGATGCCAGGTCGTCGGCACGGCCGACATCGAAGCCCATCATCGATCCGTATGCCTCGGCCTGGCGCAGCAGCTTGGCGCCGTCGCAGTGCATCGTTACCGGCAGGCCGTATTTCTCGGCCGCCGTGCGCAGTCCGCATATATGGTCCACGTGGGCGTGTGTGAGCAGCAACAGCGTGGGGTGCAACCCCTTGCGCTCGATTAACTGGAAGAGCTGGGCGTCCTCATAGCCGGCCTCCATTCCGGGATCGACAATGGCGCATTCGGCCGACTGCTCGTCGTAGACGACGTAGCAGTTGACTCCGAAGTGGTTGAAGGTGAATTGCTTTATCATCCGTTAATCCAGGCTTCGACAGCCTCTTTCTGTACCGGCGGGATGTCGAGTTTGTTCTTCTTGCGCAGGCCGTTGAGGTCGTTGTAGAGTTTATTTGGGTTAGCTTCCTTGAGCTGGGCGATGGTGTTGACGCCCGCCTTGCGCAGCATCGGCACCCACTCGGCGGCAACGCCGTGGTTTACAAAGTCGTCATCGGAGGTGACGGCGGCTTTCTTCTCGGGCTTCATCAGCGGGAAGAGGAGCACGTCCTGTATGTTCTGCTCGTCGGTCATCATCATCACCAGGCGGTCGATGCCGATACCCATACCGCTGGTGGGGGGCATACCGTATTCCAGTGCGCGCACAAAGTCCATATCGATGAACATAGCCTCGTCGTCGCCTTTCTCGCTGAGGCGCAGCTGCTCCTGGAAGCGTTCCAGCTGGTCGATGGGGTCGTTGAGCTCGCTGTAGGCGTTGGCCAGCTCCTTGCCGCAGACGAAGAGTTCGAAGCGTTCGGTGAGGTTGGGGTCGTTACGGTGGCGCTTGCAGAGGGGCGACATCTCGATGGGATAGTCGGTGACGAAGGTGGGCTGAATCAGCGTGGGCTCGCATTTCTCGCCGAAGATGGCGTCGATGAGTTTGCCCTTGCCCATAGTCTCGTCGATCTCGATATTGAGTGCCTTGCAGGTGTTGCGCAGCTGCTGTTCGTCCATATTTTCAACGTCATAGCCGGTCTGTTCCTTGATGAGTTCGCACATCGGGGCGCGGCGGAAGGGGCCGCCGAAGTCGATCTCGTGTCCCCACACGTTCACCTTGGTGGTGCAGTGCAGTTCCCGTGCGATGCGTCCCAGCATAGTCTCGACGAAGGTCATCATCCAGTTGTAGTCCTTGTAGGCCACATAGATTTCCATACAGGTGAACTCAGGGTTGTGTGTGCGGTCGATGCCTTCGTTGCGGAAGTTGCGGCTGAACTCGTACACGCCGGCATATCCGCCCACGATGAGGCGCTTGAGGTACAGCTCGTCGGCGATGCGCAGGTAGAGCTCCATATCCAGCGCGTTGTGGTGCGTGATGAAGGGGCGCGCCGCTGCGCCGCCGGGGATGACCTGCAGCACGGGGGTCTCGACCTCGAGGTAGCCCTGCTCGTTGAAAAAGGTGCGCATCGTGTTGATTATCTTGGTGCGCTGCACGAAGGTCTCACGCACCTGGGGATTGACGATGAGGTCCACATAGCGCTGGCGGTAGCGCAGTTCGGGGTCGCTGAAGGCGTCGTATACCACGCCGTCTTTCTCTTTCACTATGGGCAGGGGGCGCAGGCTCTTGCTGAGCACAGTGAGGGTCTTGACGTGGATAGAGGTCTCGCCCATCTGGGTGACGAAGACAGAGCCGGTGACGCCTATGATGTCGCCGATGTCGAGCAAGCGTTTGAACACCGTGTTGTACATAGTCTTGTCCTCGCCGGGGCATATCTCGTCGCGCTTGATGTAAAGCTGTATACGGCCAAAGGAGTCCTGCAGCTCCACAAAGGAGGCGGCCCCCATTATGCGGCGGCTCATAATGCGGCCGGCAATGCTGATATTCTGGAACTTGCTGTTGTCCTTCGGATACTCTTCCAATATCTGAGCGCTGTTGGCGTTCACTTCATAGAGTGCTGCCGGATAGGGATTGATGCCAAGTTTCTTCAGCTCGTTAAGCGAGTTTCTGCGGATTTGTTCTTGTTCACTCAGTTCTGCCATAATATAATATCTTTTTGATTTTCTGCAAATAACAATTAAACGACACGCATAAATATATACACGTGGGAGAATGCAAAGGTACAAATAAATTTGTAATGCTTCTAAAGTTTTTTGATAACGGCTTTATTGAAAGCCTCTTCGTCGAAGAAATGCACCTCGATGGGCAGATAGTACAACGGCAAGCCTTCGAGCTGGGCGCGCACCTCGGGAGCAAGCATCCGTGCGGCATCTTTCTCGGTGGTAATCACTGCCTTGTCGCCGTCAATACGTTCAAAGGCAGTCCTGATGCTCTGGCAGTTGGAGGCGCTGAAACCGTGGTGGTCGGCAAAGCGCAGGTGCGTCACATTGTGTGCTTTCTGCAGATGCATCAGCAGGGGCTCGGGATGGGCTATGCCGGTCACGACAAGCAGGTTGTCGACATCGGCATATGCCTCGCCGCCATATACCGGCACAGGCTGGCCGTATTCGATGTATGAGAAGTAGACCTCCTGCCCGGCGCGTGGCTTCAGCTTCGCGCGGTACGCCTGGCGCCCGGCATCGGTCAATTCCTTTGGGCACTTGGTGACTATGATAATGTCTGCACGCCTCCTTCCGCGACGCGACTCGCGCAGGTTGCCGAACGGCAGGATATGGTCTGTGAAATAGGGGTCGCCGTACTCTGTCAGCAACAGGTTGAGAGCAGGCTTGATGTGGCGGTGCTGGTAGACGTCGTCGAGCACCACCACCTCTGGCGGTGTCGGCAATTGCATCAGCCGCTCGATGCCCTCCACACGGCTCTCGCTTACGGCAACGGTCAGGTCGGGATATTTCCTCGCCATCATCAGCGGTTCGTCGCCAATCTGTGAGGCTTTGCTACCGTTGTCTGCCAGGACAAAACCCTTTGTCGAACGGCCATAGCCACGGCTCAGCAGAGCCGTGTGCCAGCCTTCAAGCAGTCTTATAATATACTCCGTATGAGGCGTTTTGCCTGTCCCGCCCATACGCAGATTGCCTATACCTATGGTAGGCAGAGCTGGGCTAACGGCCTTCTTGCATCCACGGTCGAAAAGCAGGTTGCGCAACGCCACAACTACGGCATACCACATCGTCAGCGGCAGCAGCAACAGGCAGACTATGAACCGTATGGCTTTCATTCTTTTACGTCGGGATAGAGCAGGTATTTCTTACGGATTTCCTTGTATTGCGACAACGCAGGCTCCCAGCTGGCTCTGATCTCTTCCTCACTCAGCCCGGCCTTTATCTGCTTGCGCAACCTGTCGGTGCCGGCCAGCTTCTCAAAGCTGTTGGTCTGTTTGAAGAAAGAGTCCTTGGGCGTGTGGTTGTACATCCAAAGCAGGTAGGTAAGGTCGAATCGGGCTGGGATAGAGACTTTGCTTAGGTCAAGTCCCCTGCACCTTTGCCCCTTGAAGGGCGGATTCTCGCTCACGCCCTTGATGGGCGTTGGCGTGAAAGCGGTAGACATTCCTGGCTCCTCGCGGTTCTGCGACTCCATATAGGTTGTTCTGTACTGAGGCGCGCCGATTACCTCAAAGGGCTTGTCGGTGCCGCGCCCCACGCTGATGTTGGTACCCTCGAACAGGCACAATGAGGGGTAGAGCAAGATGGAATGCAGCGTCTGCAGGTTGGGTGACGGGGCGACGGGCAAGGCGTAGCTGCTGTCGCGGCGGTAGTTTTGCATCGGAACGACGACAAGGTCGCACTGCAGGCTGTCTTTCAGCCACCGCTCGCCGTTAATCATCTTTGCATATTCTCCAATGGTAAGGCCATAGACGATGGGCACCGGGTGCATTCCGATGAACGACTGGTATTTAGGGTCAAGCACGGGGCCGTCGACATAGTGGCAGTTGGGGTTGGGCCGGTCGAGGACGATGCACGGCACACCTCTTTCGGCGCACGCCTCCATAACATAGTGCAACGTAGAGATATACGTATAGAAGCGGCAGCCCACGTCCTGCAAGTCGAAGATAACGAAATCGACGTCCTTCATCTGCTCTGGTGTCGGCTTCTTGTTTTTGCCGTATAGCGACACTATGGGCAGGCCGGTCTTTGCATCGGTCTCGTCGCCGACGCGTGCACCGGCCTCCGCCTTGCCACGAAAACCGTGCTCGGGACAGAAGATTTTGGTGATGTTCAAGCCTTTCGCCAACAGCGTATCAACCAGATGGACACTGCCCACCAGCGACGACTGGTTACCGACAATGGCAACACCGCCACCGTTCGGGTTGCGCAAGTCCTGGACAAAATCCACCGTACTCTCAGTCGGGTTGGCAATGGTTCCTATAAAACACTCTGCACCGACCATAAACGACAAATTTTTATTTGCGCCCTCTACCATATTATCGTTCCTGACTGGTTGTGCCTGACAGGAAACAAAAAACAACACTAATAATATCAACACCGTAGGGGCGTACCCCCGTGTACGCCCGATTTTCCCAGCAGATTCGTCATTTTGTATTGCGGGCGTACACGGGGGTACGCCCCTACGGGAATCGGTTTCCCATCGAACAGGATTCTCTTCTATATATCTCATAACATTGTCAAATTCCCATTGGTTTCTGACTACACGATCATAATAACCACGTTGCCATAGGGTTTTATTAAAGGGCATCCATCCTTTTTCCTTCACACCTTTGATGTATTTGTTAGTCGTAACACTTTTCAGCCAACGCATCATATCTGCCAGATAATTTCCTCCGCCATTGTAAACCAGCAGATGGGTGTGGTTCGGCATAACAACATAATTCAGCAATTCGGTACCAGGAAAACGTTCCGGCAACTGGCGTATTGCCTCATCGACCATAACACCAGCCTCGTTTTTATGCATTTCACCCTCGACAATAGTACCAAAAAGATGTTCCTTTTCGTGCACGTCGATTGTAATAAAAAAGTTGCATTTCGACGTGTAATCGAATTGTGTCCATCTGATGTTTTTTCTGCTGGGAACGTCGTTTGGCATATTGTATTTTATACAGGGGGAGGGGAAATTTGCGATGTTTTAGGGCGTACACGGGGGTACGCCCATACGGGTCAGGTCCCCGTATGCCCGAAGCCGCCGGTGCCGCGTTCGGTGTCGCTCAATTCTTGTACTTCAACGATTTCGGCCTGCTCGTGACGGGCAATGACCATCTGGGCGATGCGCTCGCCGTCGTTGATGACGAAATCCTCTTGCGAGAGGTTGATGAGGATGACGCATATCTCGCCACGGTAGTCGGCGTCTATGGTGCCGGGCGAGTTGAGCACCGTGATGCCCTTTTTGATGGCCAGGCCGCTGCGCGGCCGCACCTGCGCCTCGTAGCCCGCCGGCAGCTCCATAAAGAGCCCCGTCTTGACAAGGCCGCGCTCCATCGGTTTCAGCGTTATCGGTCCTTCGGGCAAGTACGCCCTCAAATCCATCCCCGCCGACTGCTCCGTCTCATACTTCGGCAGCGGGTGATGGCTCTTGTTTACTATCTTGATCTGCATATATGTTTGTGTCTATTTACTTGCTATCATTTCCTGATAAAGTGCCACAGGCCCAAGGTGCCACTGTTTGGTGGATTCCTGTTCCAATCGTCTATAAACGTCAGACATATATATCTCTTTCACGGCCTGGACGATGTTCTTTCCCGTGTCGGCGGAAAGCATTTCCGCCATACGGCTCACCTTCGATGGCAGGATGAGGTAAAGGGTGTCTTGTGTGATGTCGAGATTCATAGTGCCACCTCCTTTGCTTCCTCAAAAGTGAGTACCCGGAGAGCGGCTTCCGTGTGAAATAGATACTGGTCCACCAGTTTGTATGCTTTTAGTTCCTTGATAAGGTCTTGTTTGTCAAGGAAGCCACCTTCATACAGGGCAAAGGCAGCATATACACGATCGTTGGCAACAGGGCCGTATACAATATCATAGTCGTGCACAAAGCCCTTTTCTGTACGGTTGCGCATCACAAAGTCCACCCACTCTTCTGTGGGCGATTGGAAATTCAATTGCAGCAAGGATGACGGCAAATACTCCGGAATGGTGTAAATATTCACATAACCCTTACTCCGTTTGGCCTCATCCATCCGACGTCTTACCCAAGCCTCTGCCTGTTCGTACGAGGTCGTCGTATAAAAGCCGCTCCCATAGTCGAGAGTGCGGTTTGCCTTGCGTATTTCAGGTTTTTTTACAATTTCCAAACTACCGTGATACAGTTCCATTAAGCCTCCTTTCTGCGTAATGCGATGTATTCGTCAATGTCTTCCATCAGCCATTGGCGACCTTGAGTGTGCAGCATCTCGTAATGTTCCGCAAGATAATCCAACACCCCATATTGGCCCAATACTTCAACAGCCTCACCGCCAGACAGGTGTTTCTCGTTCTTGTACTGTTCTGTACAGAACGACAGGAAATAGGCTATATCTTGCTGTTTTTTATCCATAACGCGAACGTTTTTCAAAGTGCAAAAATACACATTTTCCGCGATATGATGAAAATAATTTTTGCCAGATGGATTATTATTCGTAATTTTGCAGTCGATTTTAAACATAGTATAAACGAAAAATATTGCCAATGAAGCATAGCGCATAGTTTAGTATGCACATCATAGAATAGAAAATAGCGAAGTAAGCTAAACTCTGGAATCTTTGAAACTTCGACAACTTCAGATTTCCACCCAGGGCAAGGCAACGGCGCTCCCGTCGTTTGGCGTGGACTTGTACGTTGTAATTGGGTGGAAAGGTAGTCGAAGACCTCAAAGATTCCGATGAAGACAAAAAAAGTTCCACGCTCTTTTTATGTGCATTCTTTACCAAAGGAACAAAACAATCTTAAAACATAAAAAATACGAAAATGAACAAGTTAAACTATGTAGCCTTATTGTTAGTGCTTCCATTTTTTACATCCTGCGCAACAATTTTGTCTGGCACAAAAGCCACAGTGACTGTATCGACATCTACCGGAGAACCTGCACGTGCTCAAGTTGACGGAGAAAACTATTACATTAATGGTCCAACGTCGGTCAAAGTAAATCGCGGTTTTAACAAATCTGTTATTACCGCCGAAAATGAGACATCAAAGGGCTCTGTCGATGTTGAAAAAGGCTTTAATGCAATGTCACTAGGAAATATTCTTTTAGGTGGAATCCCAGGATATGTTGTTGATGTAGCGACTGGCGCTGTGACCAAACCAACTGAATCGTCATACGTTATTTATATGAAACCTCGACTTGCCAAAAATGAGCCAACAGAAAAGGTTGAGGGATCGGGAGCAACAGTGCTCGAACAGATGATTGTTCGCTGGGATGTTCAGTCTCGTCCACAAGGTGCCGATATCTTCTGGCGAGTTGTCTCTAAAACGCCCGAAGTAAAAAGTACGAACAATAAGTATCTAATGACAACGCCTTATGAGGCGACAAAAGCTCTTGATATTAAAGGCTTGACCTATCAGTCCTCGAGTAATGTCCGTATCATCCTACGTTGCGAAAAGGACGGATATATGCCGCAAGAGAAGGAGTTCGATGTACGTATGGTGCTCGACCAAGAGGAAATATCTGCTTTTTTCCGTCTGGTGAAAGAAGAGTAGGTCTATTACAACAATTTGTTTGGAGCAAAAGAGCATCTCGTTTCGGCGAGATGCTCTTCTCTTATATCATAAGTCTCTCAATTCACTAGAAAGAGATTAGCATAAGATGTTCTGCAGCCCATTTCGCAGAGCCATCGCCGAAGGATTGAGCTTACATCATAGTGGGCATAGAGCCTGGACACAATAGTTGAGCCGAAGTCTCTCTATTGCAACAACCAGTCGATCACATTCATCTTCTTTATTCCATTATGGGAAGATGTGGGGTCGGTATCGAGGGTGAGCAGATATTTAGGATAATGGTCTTTGATGGACTCTAATGGTGACAGCTCCCGTTCAAGGGTGGCCTCTTCGCGGGTGGTCAAGGCCACTTGATAGTAGGAGGTGTCTTCGCCGTTCAGACATACAAAATCGACCTCCTGTTTGCCCACTTTCCCTACAAACACTTGATTGCCG